>JAFGTU010000523.1 GCA_016933985.1 Sedimentisphaerales bacterium
ATGTCACTCAAATGCAAGCATCCATCAATCATTCTATCGCCTAATTTTTTGACCACTAAAAAAGGGGTTCCCCGACAGGCTCATAGGTAGAATCAGAAACAGGAGCGACCAAAATACAAGATATGTAACTATGTCTAAAGCAGATAAAAACGAAAGAGATATTTTTAATGAAGCGGTTGAAATCGAGGCATCTGACGACCGGGCAGCCTATATCCAAAATGCCTGCGGAGACGATAGTGGTTTGAAAGAACGGATAAATGCATTACTCGGCGCTCATGATGAGGCCGATTTCTTGCCGTCCCATCCGGGTAATGAAGAGATTACGTTACCGGAATCCAAACTCTCAGAAAGCCCCGGCACGGTTATTGGCCGGTATAAATTGCTGGAAAAAATCGGCGAAGGCGGCATGGCCGTGGTTTACATGGCCGAGCAGACCGAGCCGATTCGACGGAAAGTAGCCTTGAAAATCATCAAATTGGGCATGGACACAAAATCCGTCATTGCCCGCTTCGAGGCCGAGCGCCAGGCCCTTGCCATGATGGATCATCCCAATATCGCCAAAGTCCTTGACGCCGGAGCAACCGAAACCGGCCGGCCGTATTTCGTAATGGAACTGGTAACGGGCGTCTCTATCACCGAATACTGCGATAAAAACAGTCTAAGCACTAAAGAACGTCTGACCTTGTTCATTCAGGTCTGCCATGCTGTACAGCACGCCCACCAGAAGGGTATTATCCACCGCGATATCAAACCTACGAACGTAATGATCACTCGGCATGAAGGCCATGCCGTACCCAAAGTCATCGATTTCGGCATCGCCAAGGCAATAAATCAAAAACTGACGGAAAAGACGCTCTTCACCCGCTATGCCCACATTATAGGCACACCTGCATATATGAGTCCGGAGCAAGCTGAGTTGAGCGACCTGGATATCGATACCCGTACGGATATCTACTCCCTCGGCGTGCTTCTTTATGAATTGATCACCGGCACCACGCCCTTCGGCGAAGAAGAGCTTCGCAAAGCGGGTTATATCGAGATGCGAAGGGTTATCCGCGAGCAGGAGCCTGTCAAACCCTCCACCCGAATTCGGACAGCTCTCCGTACCACGGGCATCTTGCCCGTGAGACTTCGTGGCATCGGCATCCTGCCGATGATTCATGGGCTGGAAGCCCATGCCACGTCGGGCAAGCCGCCCGTGGTACCCATGGGCAAGCCTGTCCCGAACGCAGCCGAGAGGATGCCCATGCTACGAGAAGTCCGCGGCGACCTTGACTGGATTGTAATGAAGTCGCTGGAGAAGGACCGCAACCGTCGCTACGAGACTGCCAATTCACTGGCCTTAGACATCCGTCATCATCTGGAACATGAGCCGGTCACGGCCGGAGCGCCCGGCACAACGTATCGACTTAAAAAATTCCTGCGCAGGCACCGTTCGCAGACCATTGCCGTCCTGGCCATGTTAATTATAGCTGCCGCCGCAGTTGTTATCCTATCGATGTGGAATCGTGACCGGCTCCAATTAGCTGAAGCGGAGGGCTTCCGGCACAGAAATATTCTCTCCCAGGCCCGTGAGCAGTACGCCAAAGCAGAACGGCAAGCCGTCCTCGAAACCATTAAACCTATCCTTAGCAGCAAGCATGTCGGCCCTGAAGCCCGGCTTCTTAATGCCGGTATTCTCATTGATAACCGCCGTTCCGACGAAGCCGTATCTATTCTGTATAATCTGCTTAATGAGCGTCGTGAAATTGCAGGTGCTGCACATTCACTCTTAGCACGAATCCTATGGGAGAGCGAATCACCTAATTCCGAGAAGCTCAAGGAGATTGAGGAGCATCGCCGGAAAGCAGAGCAGTTGCTTCCGGATACCGCCGAGGCGTATTTCCTTCGGGCCATGTTCGGCGTCACGGTTAAGGACCAATTTGCCGCTTTGAATAAGGCTTTGGAGCTTGATTTGCAGCATTACGAATCCCGAAGACTCCGGGCCTATACGTACTATGCCTCCCGCAAATACGAGCAGATGAGAGAAGACGCCTTGGCGATGACGATTCTACGACCACGAGACCCGTTAGGCTATTCATTACGTGCAATTTCACTGCGCGAGTTGGGCAAGTATGCAGAAGCAATCGCGGAGTACGACAACGCAATTGCGCACACGCTGAAAGACGACTCACAATACGTGGACTTGTGCGTCCAGCGGAACGAAGTGTTTCTGCGGATGGGTGGCTACGAACGTGTCATTACCAACGCTCAGGAGTGCGCCAAGCGCTGGCCTGATAGACCCGTTTTTCAGTATTATACATTCTCTGCCTTGACGGCGCTTGGCGAATACGACAAAGCAACTAACCTGTTCCGGCAGATTATCAACCCAGGCAACGAAGCTCGTCAGCAATTCCGTCATTGGTGCGCCAAGTACGTCTTTGACACATTAGAGGCCGGGCGTTCATGGCATCCAGTTCGTAGTGTGCCCGCAAGGGACAGTAGCATGGGCGTCCCGCCCATGAGTATCACGGGCGTCTCACCCGTGTTGCAGGGCCAGGATGGCCCTGCGACGCATGGGCAAGATGCCCATGCTACTACGTCACTGCAAACTGGTGAGCCTTCAGGTGCGGCCTTTTTGCCGATGGTGGAGGCCGAAGAGACTTATCTTGAACTCTCTTCCAAGGCTCGGCGTGTCGTCACGGACGGTTTTAGCGCCCGCTGGTCGCCGGATGGGAAAAAGCTCGCCTTTAGCCTGGGTGTGCATGGTTACAGCGGTGTGGCGTTATTCGACCCAGCCACAAAGGAAACAGAGCTTCTTATAGTTCCCGGCAAGGATCCAAGATGGTCGCCGGATGGCAAATACATCGCCTTCGTTCGAGATTGCCAGCTTTTACGGATGGAAGAAATGGCCAAAGCCGAGAATGATTCCCAACATCGCCCGGTGGCAGATGAAGAAGTCTGGCTCATGAAATCGGATGGCACGCAGCCCAGACTGTTGGCCAGAGGCAGTTGGCCCTCATGGGGCTCGGACTCCGAGCATATTTACTATCAATCGCGTGTGGACAATGTGTTTTATTCGATTTCTATCGTGGATCAGAACGCTGAACCGAAAAAAATCATAAAGTGCTCAGATTCTCTGGCCTCGGTCTCGCCCGACAATAAGCGTTTGTCGTACTTCGAAGGTGGAAAACTGAAAATCATAGACCTGGCCTCGAAAAAAATCGTCGCTGAGCACTCGGTGCCTTCTATGGCGTGGGGCAACACCGGCTGGTCGACAACACGAAACGAAGTCTGTATAGGGGGCAGCAATCCATCGAGAGAAAAGACCGGCCTATGGATATACGACCTTGATAAGAACAAACTATTAAAAGTACTTAATGGCCAGATTGGAAATGCCTGCTGGTCTTCAAGAGGAACGGAACTGGCGATGGCTCTTGGCCTGCCTTACTTTGAGATTTGGTCCGCTGATATTGAATCCAATATTCCTACCATCGAGGCCCTTGGCCCCACACAAACGACTGATGGGCATATCCGGGAAATGCTTGCGTTTTACAGCCGCAGGGTAGAAGCCGACCCACAGGACGCTTATGCCTATTCCAGCCGGGCGTCCTACTATGATCGCCTGCATGAGCAGGAAAAAGCCAGAGCCGACATGAGGCAATGGTCGGCCATTCTCAGCGGTTCGGATTTGCACGATGGCACAGCCCGGAAAACTAGGCGGATCTTAAACGGCCCATTTAATAGTCAATTTGTCTTTTCTGCAGAAAGACCCGTGAATAAGAATCCATTAATAAATATTGCCTTAGGGCAGAAAAAGAAAGGAAGGTGTAATTTGAATACGTTAAAAATTCCAATGTTTTCAACTCGTAGCATAGCCATGTCACTTATTGGACTTTGTCTTTTGTTAGGGCTGGACACACAACCTGCGCAGGCAGATTTCACATTCGGCGAACTAGTGAACCTGAAGACCCTCATCCCGTTCATAGACCCCATGCACGAGGCCGTCGACTGCTTCTCCTCTGATGGCCTGGAGATATACATCAGTTCGAACCGGCCCGGGGGGTATGGTGATTGGGACCTGTGGGTGTTGAGACGTAGCTCGACAGACGCCGATTGGGGGCCACCGGAGAATCTTGGGCCCAACGTCAACACCTCTGCCGACGATTCAGTTGCGTGCATTTCGCCGGATGGGTTGACGCTCTATTGGGACTCGAAGCGCCCAGGAGGCCTTGGTTACTACGACATATACATGTCCACACGCGATACCAAGGATGACCCTTGGGGACCTGCTATGAATCTGGGACCCATGATAAACAGTTCTTCCACAGATGCGAGCGCCTGGGTATCCCCGGACAATCTGGAGCTTTATTTCGCATCGTATCGCTCTGGAGGATACGGAAGTGCGGACATCTACGTGGCCAAGCGGGCTCGAGCGACCGATCCCTGGGGTGACCCCGGTGAACCTTGGGTCTGTGGTGAATAGCCGATACACCGAGCAGTACGTCTCCCTATCGCCCGACGGACTGCTAATGTTCTTGTGTGAACCACTCGGAGAACCATTGCGGCCCGGTGGATACGGAAGTCCTGACATATGGATGGCAAGGCGGGCCAACCTATCTGCTCCTTGGCAAACACCGGTGAATCTCGGGCCGGTGATCAACGCGGTCACAAACGACTTCTTGCCTCGCATGTCGCCGGATGGCTTCACATTCCACTTCATGAGCGGAGTGAGTGGGGATTGGAGCTCTTACGACAACTGGGCAGTTCCCATTATCCCAGTCTGTGACTTCACCGGCGAAGGTGCTGTCGACATTGCGGACGTGTTTATTATGCTTGAGCACTGGTACACGGATGACCCGCTGTGTGATATTGGCCCGATGCCGTGGGGCGATGGTTTCGTGGATGCTCAGGACCTGATTGTCCTTGCTGAGCATATCGCAAGCAATCCCGTCGATGTGAACGATGTCAATACTCCGTGATCAATCGACGCGAGCAGGACTGGCCCCCGTTCCTGTCCCCTGGGGACCCGGGGGTCAGCCCTGTTCTTCAACGCCAAGAGCAAGGTCAGCGTGTCAAGTATAGACCAGCCATTGTCCTTCATCTGGCGATTAGGGGGCGATGCTTGGCGTGCGGCTTGCCGAAAGCGGGCGAATGGTCTTCGATCTTTCGCATGGCCTGCCGGTCATAGACTCTCTCGGCACACACCGGACATTCGTAGAACTCCAATGATCGAACCGTGTAGGACCGGCCCTGGAACGTTCCGGACCAATTGCGCCGCACCTTCTTGATCTTGTTGCTGCCGCACGACGGACAAATTGTAATTCGTAGCGTATTCATGTCTTTTCAGATAGCCTTCTTGGACGAGACCAGGAAATAGTACGTTTCCGCTTCCGGCTCGCGCACGAGTTTGCCTTTAGTGTAGATCATCAGCCCCTCCAGATTGGTGCTTTGAATGACATAAAGGTACTCTTTGGATTGCGTACGTAACCCACTGTGAGAGCGAAGTCTTTTGTAGATTGCCACGGCATTGAGAATGGACTCGGCCACATCAAGTTCCGTGAGGCCGTCTGCCTCCATCTCGATGCGGGCTTTCTCACTGAAGGCGTAACGCCCTGCCAAAACAGCTCGTTTGATTCGTATCAGAATACCGTTCATCGAATAGCAGTATATCACACCTTCGTTTTTAAGTCAACCAGGATCACTCGATGAACCCGGATGATCAGTGGGCTTGTGCCCCGTCGTGCAGGGAGTTGAGCCGGGCGAGATCGACGACGTTCGTATTTACGACCAGGTACTAAGCGCCAATGAAATCGCAATCTTGGCTCAGTAAGCCACGTTAGAAAAAACACTAAAAAATCAAAGGGCTGGTGGTATTTAAATCTACCAGCTCTTTTATTGTGTGCCCGGCAGGGCACACTTGCTTGGATGTGCAAGTCCTCTACAAGCCCGGTAGCGGGAATTGTTAGCCGGACGGCAA
>JAFGTU010000524.1 GCA_016933985.1 Sedimentisphaerales bacterium
AAGACGCCGGGGCCGAGGTCCGTGCTGCGGACGTACGCGGGCGCACGCCTGGGCAGTTCCGGGCGATGGTATTGCCCGAAGTTACCCGTGCACATCCATATAGGCTCCGGCCCCAATACCAGCCCTGCAGTGGCGCCCTTGTCAAGGACGTATCTATCTAATCGCAGGTAATTCCTATACACCCTCAGAATCATTCCATCGCAGCCGCGCTCGCTCCGCGCGATCCCGGCGCTGGTGATATAAGTGATAGCGCCTTGTTTTTCGTGGTAATATCGATGGTCGTGCCCGGAGAGGACCAGCTTGACATTGTGCCTGCCATCGAGCCCCTCGAAGTAGCGAGAGAGCTTGTCTATCTTGTGTTCGTGATGCAGCACGATGGAGACGGAGCTGTCGTCCGGACGCGTGATAATATCGCGCAGCCACTCCCTCTGCTCGTCGCTGTACGACCAGTCGCAAACGATGAACCGGATCCCGCCCCGCTTGAACACGTACCGGAGGTGCTCCGACTGGCCGCCCAAAACTGCAAACCGCACATTCAGGTCGGTTTGCCACGCCGGGTGGTTCACTATCTCCGGATTCCAAACCGGCATAAGAGGGTCGGGAACGTATGCAGCCACGCCGCTGTGAAGGTACCCACGACCAGCGAAGGTCGGCCCTTTATCCAGCCGAAACACGCCCTGTGTCGCCGCCTGACGCAAACCCTCTTTCAACGAACCGCCGCGCATATCGTGGTTGCCGGGCGCTAAGTGAAACTCGATTGGCCCGTTTTCGCCGTCAACTAAATCGGCCACCGCCTTCAAAACGAACTGGTTCGACCACTCGAAGTTCGTATCGCCAAGATGGATGACCATGTTCGGATGTTCCGCCTTAAGCCGCCCAAGAAGCCCCTCAATACAATCCCGATCCCATGTCTGAGTATCCGCAATGATCCCAACGCTCCATAGCGGCTCGATGCTCAACTGAACACCGCTGCCAAACGCCCGAAAACCGAAAAGCGCCGCTATAACTATTATTGATAGATTGTGCAGGCGACCTTTCATATCATACCCCTGAGACTGTTTATATCCACGGAGACAGGTACGGCTACCCGCCCCCTGTACAGCCTCTTATCGGCCTGTTTACCGCCATCGCTTTAGAAAGGCGGCAACAATCCATTACCAGCACTGATATTGCAGCATTCAAACGGCCGATCCGCAAGAAAAATCAAACAAATCACCCGAGAACGCCGTCAAAAAAAGCCAAATACACCCAGACTTGCCCCCATATTGAAGAGCCGGACGAAGCAATCTCTCGATAATACGAAGCCCGACCCGCAAAGTTCATCGCATTAAAAAAACACGAAAAAATCGGAAAAAACCGCCCCCGCCTACCACCCCAAGAACCACCCCCCCCCAATGCAAATTCGCCCCTACCGGCAAAAAACAGGTAGCCTGTGTTCCCCATACCGTTTCAAACTGACCATGCACTGAATTTCTCGGAAACTGGTTGCAATTGCGGCGTAATTTTGGCACTATTGGTCTCGATTTATTCAGGAGTGTCTCAGCAAACGAGTCTCACCATAAATAACGACAGCTCATGCTCAAGATAACAATCGTTTCTCTCTCGGCAATAATATACTTCCTGTCCCTATATGGCTGGGGACGTGTGCTTGAAAGAGTCTTTCGAATTGCTCGCCCATTCCCTCTTACTATATGCACAGGAATGGCGGCGTGGATCTTCCTCGGTGGCCTGTTAAACCTTATAGGCATAGCTCGTCCTATGGTGCTCAATGGCATAGTCCTTGCCGGATTGGCCCTTTCACTACCGACTTTGATGCGATCCTCGAATCTGAAAGCCTTCTTCAACAATATGCGCCGGCGTCTTTCTAAGGATTGCCTGATACGGTATGTCCCGTCTATCGTGATCATTATTATCGTCTTCGTCTTCTGTGCCCACACCCAATCGTCACCAAAGACGTTCAACCTCGCCGACGACCTGGAAACCTACCTCAATCACCCCGTCCGCATGCTCGCCACCGGCAGCCTGAGAGGTAGCCCCTTTAACGGATTAGGCAGTCTGACTCTTGGGGGGCAGGCCTTTTTGCAGGGCTTTGTAGTCTCTAACTGGCCGATCGGCTACGCCAACAGCGTGGACTCCGTGTTCGCATTTGTGCTTTGCCTTATGATTGTCTTCGGCACGGCCCTTAGTGCCGGGCTTCCTTCTTGGCTTATTCCTTTAGTCGTCGCCGCTCCCGTTCTTGTCAACCCCCAGTACGTCAATATTTCCGCAATATATACCGCCATCGCACTAATGCTCCTTCTCTTTCTCGGTCCCTGGCTTGATTTCAAAGACCGCAATTTCAAATTCGCCGCCTGGCCTCACGCAGCCTCATTGGCATTGGCCTATTCGGCGCTAATTGCCTTGAAAAACACTTATCTTCTTATAGTGCCTGTGCATTTCACCTTGCTCTTGTTCGGATTGATCTCCGTTTCACGTCCGCGGAAAGATGTCCTGTCCTGGGCGGCCAAAGTCATCGTATCGGCTGTGATTTTTATTTCTCCCTGGATGCTGCTCTATTATTCGAATTGGATTGCAGTCTTGTTGAATTCGGTATCTCCGGAAAATCCCGTTCTGGCCGGCAGACCACAACGCACCGCGGAGTCGATGAATCTGTTTTCGTTGAAGCCCCTCTTTTACGGCTTCGGCACTTGTTTTGCACATTACACATATACCGCAATAGTCGCCGCCTTCTGCGGCGTATTCCTTATTCGCTACCGCTTCCCGAACCAGCGAAGGCATAAGATGCGGAGAATGACGGCATTGGCAGCATGCGCTGCGCTGCCGATTCTTTATCTTCTCAATATCTTTGTCATTGGCCCGATACTATGGGGTCCCACGGGGCTGTTGCGGTACATTTGCCCCGTCATCATAGCCGCCGTTCCGTCCGCCCTGATCATGGCCTCTGAGAGCGTATGCGACTTGACAAAGCCCGCAAACCTCAAGAATTCACCGTCAAGGCGTCCAATACTCATCTTTGGAGCTTTTTCATTTGTGCTTCTCATTACCTTCTTCCCATCGTCGTTGGCACGGGCATGGCAGGTCGTCCGATATGGCTCGGTCTTGTCATTCAGCCAAACGGCGACACAACCCGGATATATAGAATACACCAGGCATGAATTGGGTCCTCTTGGAAGAAACGCCGTCAGAAAAGCTCAGCAGGCCGTCCCCGAAGGACAAACACTGGCCACGTGGACAGCGCGAGTAACACACCTCGACTATAATCGTAATCGAATCATTGATATTACTTCTCCAGGATTGTTCGCGCCATGGATTTATTTCCCCTTTACGGAAGAATCCGATGAAGCAGTCAAGTATTTCACAAGCTCCGGTGTGTACTACATCCTTTGGCAATACGCCCCTGTAATCCGCACCGAACCGCAATTCGTACAATGGATGACCAGTCCTTACCGGGGCGAACGAGTCCTTGCATACAGGACCTGGCAGTTCACCAAGATGTTGCAGAAAATAACCGGCCGCTCACACATTCTTTATGACGATGGACAAATCCGTGTCATCAAATTACCGCGAAACACCCCCTGAACTCTCTCGACACAGCCTCCCGGACTTCTGCCAATATATCCCGTGATCGCCAATTAACACGAATCTCCACGAAATGAAAAATTAGACACGAATCAACGACGATTCAAACCGTCTCTCAATCTGAAATATGAAATCTGAAATATGAAATTCCCTTCTACCAACCCCGAACCCCAACAAGCCGAAAGCGTAAGCTTGCCCCATGGGGGCTTGCCCCATAGGCGCCTCTCCCTCAGGCTCGCCCGGGTAATTTCCTCCTCTTTCAAGTGGCAAAAAAGCCCCTTGAGGCTCTATCTGACACGATTGCCGTCCCTGATAAGATTCAACGTAAATTCCAGAACTGTGTCAACGCCCTTTGCCGTGTCTTCCGGCTTTTGCCTGACCTCATAGTCAGGTTTGACACTTCCACTATCTTCCATCCCGCCAACTGCTATAAAGTGGGCGGTTGAAACTTGCCCATTCAGCCGGGAATTAGGCAATTGAATGGGCATAACTTGGCCGTAATGGTCTCTTCTGCCGCTTGTTTCCTGGCCTATCAGAGTTCCAATTTCAAAATACTTCACACAAGCCGCAAAATTCGAACCCGCCGAAAACGTTGGTTCTGCAATTAGCAGGTAGATTGACCCTTTGAACCTGCCTGAAGGCACGCGTGGATTCTTAAACTGTCCCTCCCCCGCAACTATGATCCCAGGCTTATACTTTCCCTTCGATTTCAGATCTTTCAAATCGATCCCATACTCGTCTGACATTATTTTGCTACTATTTAGCCCATATTGTTCACATAGTTCAAAGAAAACGGGGACAATCTTCTGTTCAATTCTCTCAATTTGCCTGAAAGGCTTGCTGGCCAAATACCTTAGCAGCTCGTCCCCGGCCAATCCACAACCACCGCGGTTTTCCCTAATATCTATCACTAAATTAGCCACTCCTTTTCTTCTGATTGCTTTGAAGGTTTCTTGAAAAGTTTTGGCGTATTGTCTGACCTGATCCGGCATCCCAAACCAGTCTATAACCATTAAACAGGTATCATATTCCGGCAAGAAATGATACGAATACCGCCCCGTGTGTTCTTTCTTGCGAGGAGCTGGAATATATTGAGCATCTGTCTTCGAGCCCTCATCGTCTTCTGCAAGTCGTTTCAATCTCTCGCCCAATTCCCGCATCGATTCGGTGACCTCGGGCATCACGAAGTTGGAAGGCCGTTCGACCCTGGTATGACTGTCTTTAAGACAAGCAACTGCTGTGTGAACAAAGATGTAAAATTCCGAGACACTCATCGCACGATCAAAATGCCTATAAAGCTCATGTTTAATCGCCACGTATTTCTCCCCACTTATATATGCATACATGTTCGGATGGGCTTCTTCGATTGTCTTAAGCAGAAAATCCAGGTCTTCTATGAGCTTGTCAGGCGGGATGGGACTAAGATAGCCTGGCTGATTAGGCTCCTGATTCTGTACTTGCGATTCGCCAAAACCAGCCGCTGCATACAAAACGCAAGAGACTGAGGCAAACATTGTGATTCTTTGCAGATTTGTCATTGGTGGATTTCCCCACTTCTTAGGCGACTGATTTTGCCAAGTGAATTAAAGGTCTCGGTGCATCTTTTCACAACTCCCGTCAATATCCCCACAAGGGCCCCGGGGGCCGACTCACGCCCTCAAATTGCTCGCTTACTCACTGTTGCGTTATCTACCGTCAAATTACCACCCATTTACCATCCGGTCAAGAGAAACCAGCCAAAATCGCTGGCCCGGATCAAATAGCCCGGCGTGCCGCGATTCGTCGATTCTATTTCGTGAAGCATACCCCTTACTATACCGCAGCGCCTCGCAAAATGCAATGGCCCGCATTGTACCCGGATAACCGGCCTTCATTCTTCGTGTTCCCTGTGCCATAGGTATTCGTGGAATTTCGTGGTTAATTAGCATTTTACTTGACATCGAACTCACAATGTGATATAATATATATCTAACGAATAGAAGCTGAATAGTAAATAGTCAATAACAAATAATAAATTACAAAAGGAGGCCCAACCATGACTACCGAAGCCAAAGTCCTCGCAAACCGCCTAAACGCCCGGAAATCAACCGGCCCCCGCACCCCCCAAGGCAAGGCCGCCGTCGCCCAGAACGCCCTAAAGCACGGCCTCTCCGCCCGACGAGACGTGGTAATCACCGAAAGCCAGGAAGATTTCGACCGCCACCGAGAAGCCCTGCTAAGCGAGCTTAACCCCCAAACCCCAATGGAGTCAATCCTCGCAGACCGCATCGTAAGCCTCTCATGGCGGCTGAAACGAGCCGACCAAATCCAAAACCAGACTATCGACGCAATGCACGAAAAA
>JAFGTU010000525.1 GCA_016933985.1 Sedimentisphaerales bacterium
TGCATCTTCAGCCTAGCGCCGGCGGCTTCAAGGAAGGAAAGGACCTCTTCGGCATCGGGGACGGCGACGACGCCAGCCTTGGTCGGAGTAGATGCACGCTTGTCGGCGACGAGGTCGGCCACCGTCGTATCGATTTCGTGGCCGACCGCACTTATAACCGGTATCTGAGAATCGAATATCGCCCGCGCGACGGGCTCTTCGTTGAACGCCCAGAGGTCTTCCATTGAGCCGCCGCCGCGACCGACTATCAGCAGGTCGAGCTTGAGGCGTTTGTTCCGCCGATTGATATTTCGTATCGCCGCGGCAATTTCGTCCGCGGCCCCCTCGCCCTGCACTGGTACCGGATACAGAAGAAGCTCGACGCAGGGCCAGCGATTGAAGATGCTGTCGGCAATATCGTGGACCGCCGCCCCCGATTCGCTTGTTACGATCCCTATGCGCCTCGGGTAGGCGGGCAGCTTCTTTTTGTGCTTCTCGTCGAAAAGTCCCTCGGCCTGGAGCTTTTTGACCATTTGCTCGAAGGCCAACTGCAGCGCTCCGACGCCTTCCGGCGTCATCGATTCGGCGTAGAACTGATACTTGCCCTGCGGCGGATAGACGTCGATATACCCCCGCACCACAACCGCCATCCCGTTCTCGGCATCGAACTTGACCTTATTGCGGCTGCTCCGCCACATGACGCAGGGCAGCAGGGCGTTCTCATCCTTCAGACTGAAATAGGCATGTCCGCTCCTCGCGACGACCCAATCGGTTATCTCGCCGGCAACGGCCAGCCGGGATGGGAGATTCTCCTCCAACGCCGTCTTTATCAGCGAATTGACCTGGCTAACGCTATATATCGTCGTCTTCTTGGGCATATATAATCCACGGAAGCATAAGCTTTCAAACGCAGCGGCGATTGTCAAGGTAGTCTCGAGATTTCATAAGCGGGAGTCTAACGCGCCCGGCCGCGTCGGTCAAACGCTTAGGGATTCCGAGTCTGCCTATGCGCTTCATCCGCCAGGGAAAGGCGAAATGTGCTTGACTCGGTATTTTTGCTTGACTTTTTCGGCCGGATTCACTATTATTTAGTAATGTTTGTGTGTTTTCGGGTCCATGGAGGGCGTTGAGACGGGTATTTCGCGATTTAGGCGACATCCCGGCTGGGGTGGCGGTCTGCCGAGCGAAAAACAGGACTTACGGCGAGCGAATGAGAACAATTGCAATGATAAATCAGAAGGGCGGGTGTGGAAAGACGACCACCGCCATAAACACCGCAGCGGCGTTTGCGGCGCTGGGCTACAGGACCCTTCTGGTCGATCTTGACCCGCAGGGCCACGCTTGTATGGGCCTGGGTATCGATCCCGACAAGGTCAGTCCGACTGTTTACGACGCGCTGACCGAGCCGAAACTGCCTTTCATTGATGTAGTGATAAACACAAAGATCGAATGGCTTGATCTGGCGCCCTGCAATGTCTTGCTGGCAGGGGCCGAGCTCGAGCTGGCTGGTGTAATCGGAAAAGAGCTAATCCTCGCCTCGAAGCTGAGGATGCTGCGGGAACGGTACAGCGTCTGTATCATCGACTCGCCGCCTGCGCTGGGGATTCTGACGCTCAACGCGCTTGTGGCCAGCACCGACGTTGTCGTGCCGGTGCAGGTGCATTATTTCGCGCTGGAAGGGCTCAAGAGATTGCTCGAGACCGTGCACATCATCCGGAACCGGTTCCATCCTTGTTCGTCGGAGGTCCTCGGATTACTGCTGACTTTTATCGAAGACGGGACTATCTTCAGCAGGCAGATACAGCAGAAGATGAGGGCCTTTTTCGGGGAGCTGGTCTTCGAGACCGTTATTCACAAGACGATAAGGCTGGCCGAGGCGCCGAGCGCCGGCGAGCCGATACTGACCTACGCACCGGAAAGCAGAGGGGCGGCGGATTATATGTCGCTTGTAAGAGAGATACTTATGGACCCTGTCTGGGCGCAGGAGGTGGGAAATGTCCAGGCCTAAAAAGAGAATCGGGCTGCAGAAGGATTTCTCCAAGATATTCGACGGGGTCTGGGTCCCCCAAAGGCCCGGGAGAGAACAGTTCGAGGCCGACAAGGTTGTTCAGGACCAGAGTCCCGCCGGCGAGACGCCGGTGTCCGATGAGAAAGGCCCTGACGTCGAGACGCCGGCGCCCACCAAGCAAGAACCCCGTACCCGCGACGCGACGTCCGAGGGACATAATTCCACAGTCGAGATTCCGGCATCCAAAGAGGCTCATCGCGCCGGCGGCGGGCCAAACCCTGCCAAGCAAGGTCAAAACGGTGATACGGCCACGCTTCGTGAGCACTATCGGGAAATTGAGAAGATCATGACTTCCATGAAGTGCGCCAAGGACTTTGTGTGTTATAGATCCGGCTTGACGGATCTGTGCAAAGTTACCACTGTCGGCGAAGGCAAGGTCATCGAATGTTCGCCGGAGAACCGCGGCCCGTGTGTTTACCGATTCTCGTTTGCGGGCAGGATTTTCTGCAAGTGCGCCCTTCGATATTACATAGCTCGGAACCTCAACAGGTAAAGTCTGCGGTGCTCGCTGTTTGGATGTTCGGTCGGTCGCTGTGATACGACTTTGGCTTGCGTCGATTCAGGGTTTGGGACTGCGGGAGGCCGGGGAGTATCCGGCGAGGCTTTTAGCTTCAGAATCCCCCGGAGCTAAACAGAGTTCGGCGGCGCCGCTAAGCTCACGGGACGGCCTTGGGAGCCGTACTGGGCACAAGCTTGATGAAAGACTTGCTCGATACAAGCCTCTGCGTCTCCATCTTGGTCGCCCACTTGTGGCAGTCTATCTGGGTTGCCACTTTGTGTTTGAACTTTATTACTCGCCTTTTCTTAAAAGGATTGAACATTTTAGTCGCGTCAAAACGCCCCATACGTTGCTGCTTCAGTTTTACGTGAACAGCTATGCATGACTCATCCAAATATACATACGTTTTCGGAACGATCTGAGTTCGGTTCCACGGATGCCCGCGCTACCACTCAACTCGGCATTCCGTTGGGCCGTGTTCTGAGAGCCATCCTCGACACAAATTCAGTATCGGTCGTTCGGGCGGGTTGCTTTAGCCGGAGCCGTTTGAAAAAGACAACGTTTTGCCCCCCGGGAAAAGACGCTGACGAGCAGAGTATTTTAGGACGCTCGCTCGGTCGTCGGCCTGCCGGCCGTCTCAGCATCAATTCGGGAAGAAGGCCAAGACGTGGCCGAGCATGCTCGATACTTGTTGGCTCCTTACTGCACAAGCAGCAGCGTAAGCGTCATATAAATCGCCACGCTGATTGAATCGTTGGCGGTGGTGACCAAAGGCCCCGAGCTTATCGCCGGGTCTATTCCGATTCGTCGAAACACAAAAGGCAGGAACAGGCCAAGCGTTGTGGCGACCATTATGGCCGAGAACATGGCCGTGCCGAATGCGAAGATGAGGCGCAGAGGCTCAATGGCCGTTTGCGGGCCTCTTAAGTTCAGCAGGATCGCACAGACCACGCCTCCCAGCGTGCCGCAACTGAGCGCTACAAGCAGAGCGATGCGGACCTCACGATTGAAGACCTGGCCCATCTTCAAGGCCGCAAGGTGGCCCGTGGCCAGGCCGGAGACCACAATAGCGGAGGTTTGCAGGCCCGCGTTGCCGCTGATTGCGGCAATCATCGGAACGAACGGAAATGCAGCGGCGAATATCAGGCTAAGCTGCCCAGCGTCGAATTTGCCGTGGAAGAACGTCAGAACCAGGGCCGTTACGCCGGTGCCGAAGAGACAGGGCAGCAGCCAGGTCATTCGGATTCTGGCGGCGCGGAATACGGAGACGTCATCGAGCTCGTCGGGGTCCGTGCCGGCCATTGTGTAGAGGTCCTCGGCGGCCTCTTCTTCGGCGACCTCGATGACGCGGTCGGCGGTGATGCGGCCCACCAGCTTATGCTCTTTGTCAAGGACGGGCGCGACGATCAGGTCGTTCTTGCTGAATATGTTGCGGACCTCCTCCTGGTCCATATCGACGGTTACATAGACGGTATCGTGATCTATGAGGTCTGCGATTTTGGTTGTTTCGGGTCGTGTAAGGAGGAGCCTGAGGCGGACGTCGCCGAGGAAGCGTTCGTCTTTATCGACTACATAGACCGAGAAGAAGTCCTCGTCGATCTCGGCGGCTCGAATCTCGTTGACGGCCTCGGCGACCGTGTCCTGCTCGTGAACGCTTATGAGCAGTGGGTCCATAATTCCGCCTGCGGAGTCCTCCGAGTATCTCATCAACTCCTTGATCTCCGCCGATTCCACGGGCGGTATGCTATCGAGGAGGTCGGCTCTTTCCGGCGGTGGAAGCTCAGCCAGCAAGTCGGCGAGGTCGTCGTGGTCGAGCTCGGAAATGATCTGCTTGACTTTGCTTCTGTTGAGCAGGTCGAACAGCTCGGCCCTGGTCGCCTCATTTACCTTCACCAGGACCTCCGCGGAGATCGGACTATCCAAAACGTCAAAGATTATCCGGCGCTGGTCGTTATCGACGAGCTCGACGACCTCGGCGATGTCGCTGCTGCGCTGGTCGGCCAGGAGGCGTTTCAGCGCCGGCGCATCGTTCGATTCGAGCAATGCCCAAATCTCTCGAACCAATTTTCTCTGCCCGTCAGCCATTAGTCACGTCCGTCGATTCAGTAGCTTGTCGCTTGTCATTAGCCGCAAACGACCCAATCTGCAAGTCACGATTTCATAACCCAGCGAATAGAATAGCCAAGGCGGCTCTCGTCGGCAACAACAATAAAGCGCCCATTTTCTCTTGCCCGTCACCATTCAAGACCGTTTGGATTGCTTTACTGCAGGAGATGTTGGCGCTCGCTGGTTTTCAAGAAAGGGCAAAAAAGATCAAGTGGGCATCCGGGCAAGATGTTGCATCGTGCTTTCCCTGGGGAGATTGGATACTGTGGCCGGGGTGTTTCTACAGCTCTCTGGCGAGTTGCTTAATGTAGCTCTTCAATTCATCCCGGATGGCTTCGTCCTTGAGGGCGAACTCGATGTTGGTCTTGATGAAGCCCTGCTTGTCTCCGATGTCATAGCGTTTTCCGTCGAGAAGGCGGCCGTACATGGACTTGCCCGCCAGCATAAGCTGCATTGCATCGGTAAGCTGGAGCTCGCCGTTCTTGCCGGGCTCTATTCTTGCAAGGCAATCGAAGATGTCGGGCGTGAAGACATATCGTCCGGCGACTGCCAGGTTGGAGGGGGCTTCCTCGGGGCTGGGTTTTTCGACAATCCCGTGTATCTCAAAGATGCCTCGTTTGATTTCGTCGCCGCTGATTACGCCGTATCGGCTGACTCTTGCCCGGTCGATCTGCTGAATTAGAACAACAGCCCCCTTGTAAAGATCGTACAAATCGACAAGCTGTTGAGTAGCGGGGGAGGCGGAGCTGATCAAGGTATCGCCGAGCAGCACCGCAAACGGCTCGGCGCCGACGTGAAGCTTGGCGCAGTTGACGGCGTCGCCGAGGCCCCTGAGCTGCTTTTGCCAGACAAAGTGAATGTCCGCAAGCTCGCTGATTTTGCGTATCTGCTGCAGCTCTTCTTCTTTGCCTTGTTCTATGAGCTGCGCTTCGAGATAGAAGTTGCGGTCGAAATGGTCCTCAATTGCGCGTTTACCCTTGCCTATTACAATGAGAATATCGGTGATTCCGGATGCGACAGCCTCTTCCACGACGTACTGAATCACCGGGGTATCGACGATGGGCAGCATCTCCTTTGGCTGCGATTTGGTGGCCGGCAGAAAGCGAGTGCCGAAGCCAGCGGCGGGAATTACGGCTTTTCGAATCATATTACACCATCCGTATTAGGCAGCGCGATAACCGGCTTTATGACCTTTATCTTCAATTTGCCGAGTCGGCTCTTGAGGGCCGTGAACATCTTCTCATCCTTGTACGTGCCTACAATGGCTCCGCCCGAGCCGGTGAATTTTGCGCTTGCACCGACAAGGCGGGCCTCCTCGACCATTTGCAGATTGTCGGGGCTGATTGTATAAATTTTGCGCCTGCGGTCGAAGTTGCAATTCAACAGGTCGCCGATTTCTTCTTTTCGGCCTTTTAACAGATACGTCTTGACCTTGTCGGTCAATCCGGCCCAGTAAAGCATGGCTGAAGCAACCGCCTGCTCGCCGCGATCAAAACGCTCGCGAATATTATCGTGAACCGTTCCGGAGACCTTAGCCAGGCTCTCTCGGTAGGCAATGTACAATGAAGGCAGAAGCGCCGGGTCAAGATTCTCGTATTCGCCGTAGCCGCGCTTGGCCAGAAGCTCCTTTTTGAAGTCCATATATACCAGGCCCTGATAGACCTGGACAACCCTGTCTTGGAGACCTGCGGCGATATGCAGCTCCTCAAGCTCGGCGGCGAGGATCAGATTCGCCTGGGTATATTTGGGAATGCTGACCTCATAGAAGGCCATTAGCGCCCGCATACAAGCGGTGATTATAGCGCTGGAGCCGGCCAGGCCGACACCGTGAGGGATGCTTGATTTGTATTGGAGAGTGAAGTTTGTGTCGTGAAGCTCGATGTCATGCGCAGAGCAGTAATCGTAGAATCGTTTGACCGTTGCTTTGAGCAGTCGTATGCCGCCGTAGTAGCCGTGCAGGCGGACGTCGTTGACCAGCTCTCTTACGCTCGTGAAGACGGAGTGGTCCTTGCTGCTGGGCAGAATCTCAAGGTTTGGCGATTCGTAGAGTACAACCTCGGCGCAGAAATTCTTAAAAGTGAAAGAAATCGTCTTGCCGAAGAAACCGTCGGAAGGATTGCCGACGAGGCCTGCCCTTGGGTATGCTCTTGTCTTGATTATCATAACGTTGCCTTTCGAGCGTGCCTCAGCCTGCCTAATGGTCGGGTCCAGCCCCGCCGATTCAGAGCCTTCCGGAAGACGGCTCGGCACGACCTCGTCCGTATTCTAATCTTTTGGTCCGTGCATTGCTACATGTTTTCGGTCTTTGGCCGGTCAGGAAGGAGGTGGTAAAAGAAAACATCGAGCGACGTGGCGTCACCCGATGTTTTCCGGAGGGGAGAAAAAACTTAGTTTTTCATTTCGGTTTTCTTATCGGCAAGCACACAAGTGCCACTTTAGCAAGAAAACTCTTTGTGGTGCCTGTTCTTGTTTATTTGTACGCCGTCGAGGGTAAAAAAGTTCGCCATTTTAACGAGTACCCTATAAAATTTTGCAGTAGGCCCCTCCACGGCAGGCCGATAAGAGGGCGGCCTCTCGCAAGTTCCGGGATTGCCGTAAGTTCCGTAAGTCTTGTAAGCGACGCCTTATGGCGGGACGCGCTGGGGCGGGGCCCGTCCTATGGCAGGAAAACCACGAATTGTCCGGCTAAATACGTACGAATTTGCAGAGATCGGCCCCGGCGAAGCCTCAGTGCCGCCTTATCCATTTGAACCGAAAAACATCGCGTATTCTATCGTTAAAGCGGATCCCCATACCCTGTGTGCTGGTCTTGAACTCCGCCTTGCTCAGGTCCTCGGCGGTTGGCTTGGCCGGGGCCTTCTTAAATAGCGATAGCAGCCAGGCCGTTGCTGCTCCGATAAATGAGTTGGGCTTAGTCATGTCGGGCGTCGTATATTGGATGTCGTATGTTGCAAGTCGTATTTGGGATGTCCGAATGTTCTGTGCATTGCCATCCCCAAGCCCTCCGGGCTTGAGGCTGCCACCCTGTCGCCAAGTTTAGTGGTCTGTTAAATTTGAACCTGTTGGCGAGAAACCCACGTAAAACGTGGGGCTGAGTATTTAGCCTGCGGTTTTACCGCAGGTTTTAACCTATCTTTGGACGGCGAGTTTCAGCGATGCGAGCAATTCCTGCCCGGTTCTGCTTACCAGGTCGGATTGGGCGAAGAGTTGATGCCGCTCGATGATCTGGGGTGCGGAATCGTAGTATCTCTGGACGGCCCCGGTCCCGGCGTCTGCGGCGCCGGGTGTTTTGTAATCGCCCTCTGCCAGCCAGGAGCTAACCTCATCGTCGTATTCGGCAGGGTAGATAAGGGCGACGGCGAATTTGTCTTCTGCATACTCGGCCAGATGGACCTTGGCCCGGCAGGGGGGGGCAGCCTTTACGGCCAAATCGACCAGGGCTTTGTAGTCACGGTCGGCTGATTCGCGGTCGTGGGAATAGAAGAACATCCCGGCCTCAAGCTGGAAGGTGGCTGCGGGGATGCCTCTTAGCTCGAGCCTGCCGTCGGGGTAGGCGCGGTGGATCTTATAGACCTTGCCGCGGCTGTACTTCTCGCTCTCTAACAGCTCGGCCACCTCCCGGGCAGTAAATCCAACGCCGGCGTGGTGGCCGAAGTCGAATATGTACAGCCCGACGTATTTATCCGGTTTTTCCAATTTTGGCAGTTCCATAGCGCGGTATTATAATCACGGATTTCGCGGATTGCACGGATTTGTTTCGTATTTTGTACATCGTATGTCGTATGTCGTCCTGGGTGCGGGAAATTGGGTTTGATTGGGTTTGTTTTTTCTGGTCCGGCGAGGCGGGATATTGTTGTAAGTCTTTGCTGCACAAGAGGTTGGGGTGATTTTGTGGTTTGGAAGATTGGGTTTGTTTTGCATAATCTGGCCGTGATTCTCTGGTAAGATGGGTAAGATTCTTTCTCTCAGGGGGCTCCGCTTTGCTCCGAGATGGTGGATTCCGGGTTGTTTCCCGGCGCTGCGGGGGGGCGGAGAATCCGGCTTCGCCATAGGCTTCGCCGCGACAGGTTGGGTTTGTTTGGGTTTGTTTTTTCTGGTCCGGGGGGGCGGAATATTGCGGTAACTCCCTGTGAGGTAAGAGGTTGCATTGTTTTCGGCGATTTGGAAATTGGGTTTGTTTTGCATAATTGACTCATAGGCACGAAGGAAATAGCCGCCGAGAACACCGAGGGCACAGAGGAGACAGGAGACAGGAGACGGAAGGCAGAGGTCAAGAAGGGGGATGTGAAACCCGGTAATGGCGACGTTGCCTGGATGGGTGGTTTGATTGACTTTGGGTTGGTTCATTGTAAGTGTTGTTAAGGCAATGATTTATGCTATTCGATCTTTCATATCAATGGTCTCTATTAGTTTGATGGGTATTATATCATATTAGATGTTCGATGTCAAGTTAATTTTAACCACAGATTTCACAGATTTGCACGGATTAGATCAAAAGAAGTCAGCCGCGAAGGCGCAAAGACGCGAAGAAGATGGGCACAGAGGGCAGGAAAGTGGGGTAAGGAAATCGGGAGATCAGGGGACCTGGAGGTGGGTATCAGGGGGTCGGGTTATCAGGAGTTGATCGCGGATTTCACGGATTTTCGCAGATTTTGTTGGCAGAGAGAGAATGGGTAGATGGGGGGAGAAGTGAAGTGAACTAAAGTGGCTAAAGTGAACTAAAGTGCCTAAAGTTAGCGGGGGGCTTTCAACTGATTATTGATTCCGCCGAGGGCGGATCTGCGATATTTATGATTGATTATTTGACTGGGGGGCGGGGTTGTGTAGAATTGGCGGGGGTGTTTAATTGATTATCGATGATTGATTATTGATTATTCGGTTCGGAAAGACGTTGTGCCGCGACAGGCAGGCGGGCCGGTGGGTTACGTCGTCCCTGATTGGTAGAGACGACGACGGCTAAACAGGGGAGGGGAAGGTAATTTGAGGGGATAGGATGGCGAAAGACGTTTTTGATACATATTTGAGCGAGATAAACGAGGCTTACCTGCGTGGCGATGCTACGGAGCATACGCATCGGCCAGTGCTGAAGGGGCTTGTTGAAGCGTTGGGGGATAAAATTACGGCGACAAATGAGCCTCGGCAGATTGCTTGCGGGGCGCCTGATATCTTAGTCTCGCGGCGGAAGCGGAAGCTGGACTTTAGAATTGGCTATGTCGAGTGCAAGGATATCGGTAAGGACCTTAACAAACAGGGATTCGATGGTACAATAGACTGATGATTAATGTGCCGTGTGTACAGAGCAGCAGAACGGGGACGGGTGAGGTGGATTGTGTGAAAGAAGGTGGAGTTGTGCGTAGATGAATCATGTAGGGATAATGTCGAGACTATACAATTGCCTGCTTCGAAAAGCGCAAGACGGCAGAGTGGCAGTAAACTTGCGGCCTCAATCCGTGGTTGGGACGGTGCAGGACGACCCTTTCGACTGTTGGATGGAGAATCAGATTAAAGAGGCGTGCCCGGAGTATGAAGTATACCATTCCGGGAAGTTGACGACGCCGGACATTGTAGTGAGGAGCAGGGAACATAAGGTTCTCGTTGGGCTGGAGATAAAGAAGCTGATCCAGACTTCCAGGGGAAAAGACCCAAGAGGGATGACGATAGACTACAATAGTTGTCTGCCATGCGGAAGAGCGTTGATCAAGATCGGTGAAGATACTGTGGAAATTCCTTGCTTCTACCTGTTCGCGTTACTGGACCCTACGAGCACCGAGATGCTCACAAGCATAATCATGGACGGTGACTTCTTGAACTATGATTTTGAACTGCATAAGGATGCAAAGTATGCCAATCAGAGCGAGTACAATCACGGGCCATACGGAGAAGGGTCTGTAAGGCATCGACGGATGTACACATACCCTAATCCACTCAACTACAAGATGGAGTTTTTTTATCTGAGGCACATTCTCGTGATTAAGAAGCAAGACACCTGCCATGTTGGGGGGCAACATATTTGCACAGATCTGATCGTTAGAGATGACAAATACGACAATTCATTTCACTATGTTGTAATAGACAATAGGGCGAAAGAATCTTTGGCGTTTGAGCAACTGCCTGTTAGAAAAGACATTTTCAGAGATTGCAAAAACCGAAGGCCGAGAGAAAGGAGAGCCTCGATGCCGCATATTCCCGTGGCTGAGTAGAATATGGCGCAAGCAATACTAAGTGACATCCCAGTTGGAGTCTTGAGCCGGATTGCCGAAGTGGAATCGTGGCGAAAAGAAGTGTATCGACCTATTTATTATGTACACAAGTGGTGGGCCAGAAGGTTAGGCTCGGCGTTCAGGGGGATACTATTGGCATGCTGTCTGCCCGATACGGCAGATTTGGCGGAGGAGTATTACAAGTTGCAGAACCATAATGACATTGTGGTATTTGACCCCTTTATGGGGAGCGGCGTTACTATAGGGGAGGCTGTCAAGATGGGGTGCAGAGTCATAGGGCGCGATATAAACCCAGTCGCGACGACTTTGGTGGAGACATTTCTATCAAAGTATGACATGCGAGAGATAAGGGAGACTTACGAGAGAATACGGGAGAACGTGGGGGAGAAAATACTGTCGCTTTACAAGGCGCGAGTTAATGGTCGGAAGACCATAGCCTTGTATTACTTCTGGGTGAAGTATCTTCCATGTCCTGAGTGCGGCAAGCGAATCGATCTGTTCAACAAGTACATTTTCTCCGCCCATGTGGCCCCCGAGAGAATTCCCACCGCCAGAGCAATATGTCCCAAGTGCGAGAGAATCAATGTTGTGGACTATGATGACACGGAATGTTGCTGTGAGCATTGTTCTTACGTATATAATCCCCAGGCAGGTAATATCAGAGGGGCCTATGTGAGATGTGCGCAGTGCGGTTACCACTTCAAGTTGGTCAATTACATGAAGACACGGGAATCTCCTCTGGATCACCGGATGTACGCAAAAATAGTCTGGCACTGCGGGACAAAGGCGTATTTTCCGATAGACGATTTCGACCGGGAGACATATAAAGAAGTTAGGCGCAAATACGAGATAGTGAAAGATCGATTACCAGACGCGCAGATAATGCCGGGACACAACACCAGCCAAGCGTTAAAGCACAATTACAGGTATTGGCGACAGATGTTCAACGAACGCCAATTAGTGGGCATATATTATCTGGCCAGCGAGATAAGACAATTAGCCCATCCGAGCGTCAAGAAGCTGTTCGCTTGTTTGCTGTCGGGCGTGTTGGAATTCAATAACTTGTTCTGCTCGTTCAAGGGAGAGGGTTCCGGCGCGGTTCGTCACATGTTTTCACACCATATTCTCAAGCCGGAGGTCACTCCTTTCGAGGCTAATATCTGGGGAACGCCAAGGTCATCAGGCTCTTTCTCTACGCTTTTCAAGAGCAGAATTATGCGGGCGCTGGACTACAAAGAATTACCGTTTGAGATCATGCCTGGTTCAAAAAAGAATCAAAAGATATATGGAGTGAATAATACAATAGCATCCAAAATAGCGGAAGGATACGCGGAATTCCAGAGGATGCAAGATTCGGCGTATATATCATGCGGTGATTCGAGTGAGACAGATATAGCAGACAGATCAGTTGATGTTGTAGTAACGGACCCACCGTTTTTTGACAATGTGCATTACTCAGAACTCGCGGATTTCTTCCATGTCTGGCTAGGTTACATTTTGCAGGAGTCGTCACAGACGAGTACTCGCAAGAAGGAAGAAGTGCAGGATACCGACCCGGGATTGTTCGCCGAAAAATTGACGCGTGTGTTCAAGGAATGTCACCGGGTATTAAAAGACGAAGGTGTGCTTACCTTCACGTATCATCATTCCAGGACGGAAGGGTGGACGACCGTGTATGAGGCGGTAAGGAAAGCGGGTTTCATCGTTGCTGAAACCTACCCAATAAAAGCAGAGATGGCTGTCTCTGTGCCGATTCGACAAGCCAAGGTGCCTATTCATTTGGACTTGATAATAGCCTGCCGCAAAGAAGGCTGCAAACCAAATGATCCTGTATTTGACCTGAAAAGGATATTTCCGGATTCGCAGAAGCAAGCGAGCGAATTAATAGACGCAAATATCAGAATATCTGCGGGTGACATGAAAGTAATATATTTAGGCCGGGTAATGACAGAGATGTCCAGATTGCATGATACAGAGAAGGAATTAACTGAGTTCAAGTTCATGATACAGGGATCTGACGATATTTTGGGTGAGTTGATGGAAAATGGGAAGAACTATCGGCAGGCCAAGGGCAAAGAAGAGAATAGGAGTGGACAACTAGTTCTGTTTGAAGGTTCTGAAAGAGGGCTTGTTACGGCATGATGGGCGATGGCCGGCGTATCCTGTGGAGGGGAGCAACGAGGTTGAGAAGGATTATCCGAAGTATGTTTGTCATGCGGAGAAGGCCGATAAGGGGCGGGTATATATCAATAAGGGGAAGTCTTTCGAGGGCGTTCGGGAGGAGGTTTGGGAGTTTCATATCGGGGGTTATCAGGTTTACGAGAAGTGGTTGAAGGATCGGCGGGGGAGGGAGCTTTCGTATGATGATGTCAGGCATTACCAAAGGCCATGCTACGGGGTGGCGGTTTTTGTTTGGTATTCTTTTGGTTGGATTGTTAATACCCCCCACCACAGGGGTGGGGGCTAAGTAATCCCCAACATGAAGTTGGGGGGGTGTCGGGTTTTGTTTTGCGAGTTGGTATATCTCGAAGGGGAGTTGGGGGGAGGTCGTCAATTCTATTTTGGGGTTGAACATTTTGGATTGGTGGGCGATACTATTGTTTGAACGGGTTTTTTGCCCCGGCTGCGGCCGGGGATGATATCGGCGTGAGCTTTATGGGATTGTACGACAGGGATTATACGCAGCACGACTACGACGGCGGGTATCGGCCGCAGATGCGGATGGTGTTTCCGCGTATTACGGGGGTGGTCAAGATCCTGCTGATAATCAACGTTGTCGTTTTTGTGCTGACGGTGTTGTTTCGGCCTTTGGCTGATTTCGCCTTCACGTGGCTGAGCGTCTATCCCCTGACGCCGTTGATGTCGCTTCAGGTTTGGCGGCCGATTACGTATCAGTTTCTGCACGATACGAACGGCTTTGCGCACATCTTCTTCAATATGATCGTTCTGTACTTCTTCGGTATAATGCTGGAGCGGACGTGGGGGCCGCGGAAGTTTTTGAGATTCTACCTTATGTGCGGCGCTGTTGGCGGGATTGTGTATCCTTTTCTGGCCTATATCGGGTGGCTGCCGAAGCTGCCCCTGGTCGGGGCATCGGGCGGGATTCTTGGTATGATCGCGGCGTGTGCGATAATGTTTCCGAATATGCGTGTTCTGGTTTTCTTTGTTTTTCCGGTTCGGCTGGTTATCGTTGCGCTTGTATTGGCGGGGTATGCGATTCTGACGCTGCTTCGGCCCGGGCAATTCGGAAACGCAGGCGGCGAGGCGGCGCATCTTGGGGGTATGGTTGCCGGGGCGGTTTATGTCCTCTCGGAGTCGTGGCGGTCGCATTTCAAGTCGAAGTTTCGGCATCGATTCGGCGAGAAACGGAGGGTCTCGCAGTTTAACCTGCAGGTTGACCTTGACAATATACTCGATAAGGTGCATAGAGAAGGCATCGGCAGCCTGACTCGACGAGAAAAGAGAGTTCTAAAACAGGCGACGGAGCTTGAACGAAAACGAAACAGCCTGTAGCACCGCGTTTCACAAGTAGTACGAATATGAGATTGCCACCCCCTAAGGGGTCGCAATGACAACGCGGCAAATGAAGTGTTATAGGGTAATAGTGCTTTTTAGAGATTGAGTGAGATGAAGTTCACAGACCTTGACCTGAAGCCCGAAATCCTCGCCGGCTTAGGGCAGATGCAGTATGTCGATCTGACGCCGGTGCAGGCGGAGACCTTCAGTCATATCATTGGCGGCAGGGACATCATCGCGCGGGCGGAGACCGGTTCGGGCAAGACGGCAGCGTGCGGGGTACCTATTTTGCAAATGATCGATACCTCTCGGAAAGAGGTCCAGGCCCTGATCCTCGTTCCGACTCGCGAGCTGGCGCTGCAGTACGTCCGGGAGATTTCCGAGATCGGCAAGCGGACCAGAGCCAAACCGTTTGCCGTCTATGGCGGCTTCTCGATGCAAATCCAGGTCGCCAAGCTCAACCA
>JAFGTU010000526.1 GCA_016933985.1 Sedimentisphaerales bacterium
GCATGGCGAATGCTCATGACGCGGGCGCAGCTCAAAGGCGGGCAGAAAGTGCTGATTCACGGTATCGGCGGGGGCGTGGCGCTTTGCGCGCTGAATTTGGCAAAGCTGGCCGAAGCCGAGGTGATCGCAACTTCCTCGTCGGATGAGAAGCTCGCCCGTGCCCGCCGGCTCGGCGCCGACCACCTGATAAACTACAAAACGGTTGGAGACGTTGCAGGGCGGGTAAGAGAGATAACATCCGGGCGGGGCGTCGATATTGTCGTTGATACGGTGGGGGCCGCGACGTGGCCTATTGACCTTTCGGCGGTTTGCCGGGGCGGCAAAATCGTTCTTTGCGGCATAACAACCGGCCCCGAAGCCCCGACGAACCTTCAATTGCTCTATTGGAACCAGCTAACCATCATGGGTTCGACCATGGGCTCAAACGAGGATTTCCGCCGGATGCTAACGGCCGTCAGCGGTGCAGGCTTGAAACCTGTCATAGACTGCGTAGAGCCTCTGGGGAACATTGGATTAGCCATGGCAAGGATGGAAACGGGCGGACAATTTGGGAAAATTGCACTGCGACTTTCTCCTGCAGATTCGCCCGGAAACGTGCCCTAATGGGTTTAAACCGACGTTTCTGGCGGCGGGAGAGGGGAGGAGAAAGAAGTTTTTTGAAAAAACTCAAGAACTTGTTTGGCAAGTAGGAGTAATAACTATATAGGATTGACTATGAGTTATATCGCTAATAGAATGAGTTCTGCGGAGTTTGACGCGAAGATTCACTTGTTTGTGGGGCGCTGCAGAGGAGCGGGCTTGAAGGTTACGCCTCAGCGTTTGGCGATCTACAAGGAGCTTCTGGGCAGTGATGAGCACCCATCGGCTGAGATGCTTTACGACAAGCTCAAGCCTGCGTGGCCGACGCTGTCTCTCGATACGGTGAACAGGACGGTTCTGACTTTGAGCGAGATTGGGGCGGCCTTTATTGTCGAGGGCTCCGGGGGCGCGAGGCGTTTCGATGCCGCTCTGGAGCATCATCAGCACTTTAAGTGTATCAAATGTGGAAAGATAGTGGATTTTCACCATGAGCCATTTGACGAGATTCAATTGCCGCCGGCGATGGCTCAAAGATTTAAGGTCCTCAGGAAGACCGTATATGTCGAAGGGTTATGTGATCTCTGTAAATGAGTATGAAAGTAATGCAACTGGATTAGAAAGTGAGGTACGAAATGGCACTGAAGGGAAGTCAGACTGAGAAGAACTTGTTGACGGCTTTTGCCGGCGAATCGCAGGCACGCAACAGATACACCTATTTCGCCAGCCAAGCCAGGAAGGAAGGCTATGAGCAGATAGCCGCAATCTTCGAGGAGACGGCAAATCAGGAGAAGGAACACGCCAAGCGCGAGTTCAAGTTTCTCGAAGGCGGGGAGGTGGAGATAACGGCTGCGTTCCCGGCCGGCGTGATTGGGACTACGCTTGAGAATCTGAAGGAGGCTGCTGCCGGCGAACACTACGAAACGACTGAAATGTATCCGGGCTTCGCCGAGGTTGCCGACAAAGAGGGCTTTGCTGAAATCGCCGCGGTGTTCAGGGGTATTGGCGTTGCCGAAAAGCGCCACGAAGCGCGCTACCTTGCATTTGCCGCGAACATTACCGACAGAGTAGTGTTCAAGCGCGACAAGCCTGTGCGTTGGGTATGCAGGAATTGTGGATATGTTCACGAAGGGACAGAGGCGCTGAAAGTATGCCCCGCCTGTGCGCATCCGCAGGCGTATTACGAACTGGAAGCAACAAATTACTGAGAATGCCAAGGAGGCCCAGAAAATGGCAAGAGTACTGAATAACAAACGAATACTGTTCGGCGTTTCGATCTCGATTGTGGTCCTCGCGTCGCTGGCGTGGTCGCATTGCCAGATTCCTTGCGGCATCTACGGGGACGAGACTCGCTTCGAGATGCTTGCCGAAGACATCACCACTGTTGAGAAATCGATGCTGCAGATAACCGAATTATCCGCCCAGGCCAAGCCGGATATGAACCAGATTGTACGCTGGGTCAACAACAAGGACGATCATGCCGATGAAATCGCTCACATCGTGACATACTATTTTATGGCTCAACGGGTCAAGATTGCAGAAAAAGGCGATGCGGAGGCGCATGAACTGTATGTCAAGAAGCTCACGCTGCTTCACGAGATGCTGGTCTATTCGATGAAAGCCAAGCAAAGCACGGACAATGCCAGCGTCGAGAAGCTGAAATCCCTGCTGGCGGCGTTCCATGAAGTGTATTCCGGCAAGGACAAGTAAGACGAATTTGAACGCTTAGATTGCGAGGTACGACTATGGACGAAACGAAGATAACATTTCACGGCAATCCGCTGACGTTAGTCGGCAGTCAACTCGAAATCGGGGATTCAGCGCCGCATTTTGAGGTGCTGGCGAACGACCTGTCGCCGGCGAAGCTGTCGGACTTTCGGGGCAAAGTTTGTGTAATCAGCGTGGTCCCGTCTTTGGATACGCCGGTTTGCGACATCCAGACCCGCAGATTCAACGAGGAGGCCGCGGCATTGGGCGATGGCGTCGTCGTCCTGACCATTAGCATGGACCTTCCGTTCGCCCAGAAGCGGTGGTGCGGGGCGGCGGGCATTAAGAACGTTCAGACCCTCTCGGACCACCGCGATGCCGCATTCGGCAGGGCTTTCGGCCTGCTTATTGAGGAGTTGCGGCTGCTGGCAAGGGCCGTTTTTATAGTGGACGCCGGCGGGATTATCAGGTATAAGCAGATCGTTGAAGAGTTGACCAATGAACCGGATTATGATGCCGCAATAAAAGCGGCTACCGAGGTCGCCGTATGAGAGGAATCAGACGAAACGTTTATGCCGTAGGCGCGGTTGACTGGGACTCGAGACTTTTTGACAGGCTCATTCCGCTGCCCGACGGGACCACGTACAACTCTTATCTTGTAAACGGTAGTGAGAAAACCGCCTTACTCGACACTGTGGATCCCTCGAAGACGGATGTCCTCATCGACAAGCTGCTCAAGGTTGGAGCCGACAAGATCGACTATGTCGTTGCTCACCACGCAGAGCAGGATCATTCCGGCAGCCTGGGCGATATACTGCTGCTCTATCCGGAGGCAAAAGTCGTCACTAATCCAAAGTGCAAGGCAATGCTGATAGACCTGCTGGGCATAGAGGAGGGCAAATTTGTCGTTGTCGAAGACGGCGAGGCACTCTCATTGGGCGACAAAACCCTGAAATTCATTTACACTCCCTGGGTGCACTGGCCCGAGACTATGGTGACCTATCTTGAGGAGGATAAAATACTTTTCTCGTGCGATTTTTTCGGCGCTCACCTCGCATCGAGCAGTCTTTTCGTCGATGATCAGGCCACGGTCTATGAATCGGCCAAGCGCTATTACGCCGAGATTATGATGCCCTTTAGGAAGCAGGTTAATGCCAACCTCGAAAAGCTCACCGCCCTCGAAATCGAGGTCATCGCGCCGAGTCACGGCCCTATCCACAACCAACCCGCTTTCATCATCAATGCCTACAAAGACTGGGCCTCGGATGAAGTCAAGAACGAGGTCGTGATACCTTATGTCTCGATGCACGGCAGCACGGCGAAGATGGTCGCCTATTTCGTCGATACCCTGATTGAAAGGAGCATTACAGTCAAGCAGTTTGAGCTTTCGACGGTCGATATTGGAAAGCTTGCGATGGCGCTCGTCGATGCGGCAACGGTTGTAATCGGCTCTCCGACTGTTCTAACCGGCCCGCATCCGCTGGCGGCATACGCGGCCTTCCTCGCCAACGCGCTGAGACCCAAGACGAGATTCGCATCGGTGATTGGCTCTTACGGGTGGGGCGGAAAGATGGTCGAGCAGTTGGCAGGTATGCTGCCGAACTTGAAGGCTGAGATAATCGAGCCTGTTCTCTCAAAAGGCTCGCCAAGAGACCAGGAGTTTGCCGCGATTGAGATGCTTGCGGACAGAATCCTGGCGAAACACAAAGAAATAGGAATTGCAGATTAAACCATAAATTATGAAAGGACTTATTATGGCGGAGAAACTCCAAATCTACAAGTGTAACGTATGTGGAAATATCGTTGAGGTGCTGCACGCCGGCGCAGGCGAGCTTGTCTGCTGCGGCGCGCCGATGAAGAAGCTCGAACCCAAGACCGCCGACGCGACCACCGAAAAACATGTGCCGGTAATCGAGAAAACCGAAGCCGGCATCAAGGTCAAGGTGGGCAGCGTCCCGCACCCGATGGAAGGCAAGCATTATATCGAATGGATTGAGGTGCTGGCCGACGGAAGGACATGCCGCAAGTTCCTCAAGCCCGGCGATGCCCCTGAAGCCCTCTTCTGTGTTACCGCCGAGTCGGTGACGGCAAAGGAGTACTGCAACGTCCACGGACTTTGGAAAGGATGATATATGATCAGCAAGAAAATGGAGCAAGCTCTAAACGACCAGATTAATGCCGAACTCTACTCGGCCTACTTGTATCTCTCGATGGTCGCCTATTTTGAATCCATAAACCTGCCGGGCTTTGCAACGTGGATGAGAGTCCAGACCCAGGAAGAGATTGTGCACGCAATGAAGATGTACGATTTCCTCAACCAGCGCGA
>JAFGTU010000527.1 GCA_016933985.1 Sedimentisphaerales bacterium
CGACACAGCCGACAGTTACAAGACGCATACGATGGTCCGCGATGCGATAAAGGGCCTGCCCCGAGAGAAGCTCTTCATCCAGTCGAAGATGCCCGGCGTGCCGGAAAAGCCGCTCGAAGTGCTCGACCGCTATCGCAAGGAGCTGGGCGTTGACTACATCGACAGCCTGCTGACTCACTGCGCCGTTACAACGAATTGGGAGGAGGAGCGCAAACGCACTCTGGACGCACTGGAGGAGGCCAAGGACAAGAAGATTATTCGTGCCCACGGCGTTTCGTGTCACAGTGTGCCCGCTCTGACGAAGGCGGCACAATTGAAATGGGTGGACGTCAATCTTGTCCGTATCAATCCGCAGGGGTCGCACATCGACACTCCGGCGGAGAAATGGGACGCCGAGAGCAATGCGTCGCACGTGCCCGCCGTCGTCGAGCAGATGAAAGTTATGCGCGAAAACGGACACGGGATAATCGGGATGAAGATGATAGGCAACGGCGATTTCACGAATCCTGACGACCGAGAGAAGGCCATACGCTTTGCGATGCAGCCGGGGCTGGTCGATGCCGTCGTCATCGGCTTCAAGAGCAATGCGGAAATCGACGAGGCGATAATGCGGATGAACCGCGCTCTGGCAGAGTATATGTGAGGCCACCTTTTATGAACCCGGGATGTTTGAGCAGAGGGTTTACGGCTGTTCTCTTATGGCAGGCCCTTCTATGGGGCGGCTCGTGCTCGTTGTTCGCAGGTAATGCAGCGGACCGCGGCGAGGCCGATTCATCTGCAGCGGCGTCAAAACCCGCCGAGCAATCCAATTCCAAAGCCAAGAGACGAGGTATTGTCAAGATTGCCACGCTCGGGCCTCGTCCCCTGAATGTGGACGGCAATGCCAAGCCGCAGGAAGTGGTCAACAAGGTAATCACGCACTGGAAAGGGCGCTTTGCCCAGGTTTTGCCCGATAAGCCGGACTTAATCGTAGTACCCGAGGCTTGCGACCGGCCAGCGGGTTTCTCCGGCGAGAAGCGGCTGGAGTATTACCGGGTGCGCAAGAACCAGGTGCGGGATTACTTCGCTGAGGTGGCGAAGGAGAACAGGTGTTATATGGTCTATTCCGCGGCGAGGGAGATGGACGACGGGACCTGGCGCAATTCGAGCGTGTTGATCGACCGCGCAGGCAAGGTCGCCGGCATTTACAACAAGAACCACGTTGTAATAGAAGAAACCACCGAGTCGGGGATTCTCTGCGGACGCGATGCTCCCGTAATGGAGTGTGATTTCGGGAGGGTGGCGTTTGCTATATGCTTCGATTTGAATTTTGACGAGCTGCGACTGAAGTACATCAAGGCCAAACCGGACCTGCTGATATTTTCATCGATGTATCACGGCGGGCTGATGCAGTCGTACTGGGCTTATTCGTGCCGTTGTCACTTTGTGGGTGCGGTAGCCGGGCTGCCCTGTGAGATTCGCGATCCTTTAGGGCGGGTGATAGCCTCCAACACCAACTATTTCGATTATGCGGTGGCGACGGTCAATCTTGACTGTCGTCTTGCCCATCTGGATTACAACTGGGGGCGATTAAGAGGGCTGAAGGCCAAGTATGGACCGAAGGTCAAGATCACAGATCCCGGGTATCTTGGTTCGGTGTTAATCACCAGCGAGCACGATACAATCAGCGCCGATGAGATGATCAGGGAATTCGAGATCGAGCTGCTGGATGACTATATGGCGAGGGCATTGGCCCACCGGCACGCGCCGGGGAATATGGAATAAGGAGCGAAGTATGAATTTGGTGAATCGCAGGGAGTTTATGAAACGTTCAGTGGGCGTCGCTGCGGCCGTGACAGTATTGCCCCGTGGCGGCGTACGCGCTGCAAGCGACAAGGTGATAATCGGCGTGATGGGGCTGGGTGGGCGTGGAACATATCTGGCTGAGAGTTTTGCCCGGCGGCCCGATGCGGAAGTCGCCTATCTATGTGATCCGGATACAAGGCGCTTCGCCCGTGTGCGGGAGGCGGTTGAAGAGGTCCAGGACAGCAAGCCCAAGCTGGTGCAGGATTTCCGCAAGATTCTTGACGACAAAAGTGTCGATGTGCTTATCAACGCCACGCCGGACCACTGGCACGGGCTGGGCACGATTATGGCGTGTCAAGCTGAAAAAGATGTCTATGTGGAAAAGCCGCTTTCGCACAACATCTGGGAGGGGAAAAAGATGGTGGAGGCGGCACGCAAGTACAAAAGGGTCGTGCAAGTGGGGATGCAAACCCGAAGCGCCGCTTACGCGAAGAAGGCGAAGGACTACATCGAGTCGGGCAAATTGGGAGAAGTTCATATTGTGCGCGTATTCAATATGATGCAGCATTCCAGGCAGCAGCCAAGCCCCGACCGGCCCGAGCCCGAGGGATTCGATTATGACATGTGGTGCGGGCCTGCCCCCAAGCCTCCGTATAATCCGAGCCGGCAATGGCTGAATCAGTGGGAGTATAGCTGCGGCCCCATCCCCGGCGACGCCGTTCACCAACTGGATATGGCGCGATTCTTGATAAATGACATACCGTATCCTAAGAGCGTCTCGCACGCAGGAGCGGTTTACAGCCTGCGGGACGGACGCGAGACTCCGGATACCCAATTGGCCCTGTTCGAATACGAGCAGCTTACCCTGATGATGGAGGCGGCGCTCTGGACTCCATATATGAAGAAGACGCCCATGGATGTGCGCGAATCCGACAAGTTCCCCAACTGGCCCTTTAGCAGCACAAAGGTCGAATTGCTTGGGACTGAAGGCTTTATGTATTTTGGGCGGCACGGGGGCGGCTGGCAGGCTTACGATTCGAGCGGCGAACTGGTTCGGTCCGAATACGGGCGTCAGGGCGATAAGGAGCACCAGGACAATTTCATCGATTGCGTGCGCACACGAAAGAGGCCCAACGCCGATGTTGAGACAGGTCATCGTTCCGTGCTTCTGTGCCACATGGCGAACATCTCATATCGCGTCGGAAATCAGAAGCTCGAATTTGACTCGCAAAGCGAATCGTTCAGCAATTCGGACCAGGCCAACAAGTTGTTGAAACGGCAGTACCGCAAGCCCTGGGTGGTGCCGGAGGAAGTGTAGCGGGCGGTTCGGAAGCTTCGCGGCGCTCTGTTGGAGAAGTGTTTTTTTGAAAATGGATTGAGTCTCTTGATGAGGCAAGGCTGGTCAGATCAAGTGAACAAGGAAGCGATGCCCGGCAGTGTATTCCTGTCTTTGGGCATCGTTGCGGTGCTGTGCAGATGTTCTTATTGCGGGTGGTTGGAAGTGAAGGATTTAGAGGTCCGGCAGGAATCGACCGAATTGGGCGGGCCGAAGATAATCATTGAGTACAACCTGACGGACCCGAATATCTCGCAGGCTTCGCCGGCCTGTGTATTTCTGCGTTATAGCGCAGACGCGGGCCGGACGTGGCGGTTGATTCCGACGGACTCTCTTCGAGGCAACGGCTTCGGCATAGTCGCCAAGCCGGGACCCAAAGAGGTTGTCTGGTGGGGGACCGACCAAACGAGTTTCGGCGATCTGAGCCTGGTGGAGATTCGCGTTCGCGGCGTTCAAATGGCACGGGTTCCGGGGGGGAAGTTTGCGCTGAAAAGCCTGCCTGGCGGCGGGCGCGATGAGTCCGGAATCGCGGCGCCCGATCCTAACCTTCCCCTGTACTACATAGCCAAGTACGAGACGACGATCTCGATGTACACGGATTACCTTAACGAGATTGGCGGGGAGGGCGCCGGGTGGAATCAGCGCATGAGCAACGCCGAGCGATGCGGCATCATACAGCAGAGCAACCACACGTATAACGTCAGTCCGGAGCGGGAAGATTATCCGGTTACATACGTTTCGTGGTACGATGCAGTCGCATTCCTTCAATGGTGCGGCTTGAGACTGCCCACGGAGGCTGAGTGGGAAAAGGCGGTTCGAGGCGGAATCTATCTCGACGGCGATAGTACGAAGAAGAATCGCAACCCAATGCCTGAGAGGCGCTATCCGTGGGGCGATCAAGACCCGAACGCAGGCGGTTTTTGGCGATGCAATTGCGACGGGGACAAAGACGGCTTCGCCTACACCGCGCCTGTGGGGAGTTTCAGCCGGTTCAGCAGTCCTTACGATGTCTGCGACCTGGCGGGCAACGTGGGAGAGTGGACGTTTGATTGGTATTCCACTTCGTATCACGTTGGTCTGGATGGATTTCGAATGGTCAGGGGCGGCTCCTGGATGGCCGTCCCGGCGGCTTGCGATGCGATTACCGGGGCGACGCAACTGCCTCTCAAGGAGAGCAGTATAATGGGATTTCGCGGGGCAATAGGACCGATGCCTTAAGATGGGCTGTGATAATATGTTAGAACCTCTTTGATTTTAGGAGAAATTTGATGGATCGTCGAGAGTTCCTTCAAGCCGGTGCAGCGGGCCTGGCCTTACCAACCTTAGGCAGTTTCGTTCCTGCGTTTGCGGAATCCAAACCAAAGCGCGTTGCTCTTATCGGGCCGGGCTGGTACGGCAAGGCGGCATTGCTTCGCTTGATTCAGGTCTCGCCGGTGGAGGTTGCGGCATTGTGCGACGTTGACAGCAAGATGCTCGCAGAGGCCGCGGAGATAGTGGCGTCCCGGCAGTCGTCAAAGAAGAAGCCCCGCACATATAGCGATTACCGTGAGATGCTCAAACGCGAGGAGCTGGATATTGTGCACGTCGCCACGCCCGACCATTGGCACGCCCTGGCGATGATCGCCGCGGTCAAGTCCGGCGCGGATGTTTATGTCGAAAAACCAATCAGTGCTGACGTTGTCGAGGGCCAGGCGATGCTGGCGGCGGCTCGAAAATACAAAAGAGTCGTGCAGGTGAATATGCAGCGGCGGAGCACGCCCCATCTGATCGAGGCCCGCGACAGGATCATCAAGGAGGGTAAACTCGGCAAGATCGGGCACGTCGAGATATGCTGTTATTATCACATGCGTGCCCGGGGCAACCCGGCGGACACGGCGGCGCCCGAGAATCTCAACTGGGATATGTGGACGGGGCCGGCTCCTATGCGTCCTTACAACAGAATCGCCCATCCTCGCGGCTGGCGGGCGTTTATGGAGTATGGCAACGGCATCGTGGGCGATATGTGCGTGCACATGCTCGATATGGTTCGCTGGATGCTCGATTTAGGCTGGCCTAAGCGGATCAGCTCGGCCGGGGGGATTCTCGTGGATAAGGAGAGCAAGGCCAATATCTCCGATACGCAGACCGCAACATTCGACTTCGGCGAGCTGCCCGTAGTCTGGACGCATCGCACCTGGGGCAGTGCGCCGGACCCCGAGTATCCGTGGGCCGCATTCATCTACGGCGAGAAGGGGACGCTCAAGGCCGACGTCCATAAGTACGATTTTCTTCCGCAGGGCCAGGGCAAGAAGGAGCACGGTGACGTTCTCTACGAGTATGATAGGTACCCGGAAGATGAGACTGAGAAGGACCTCGAGCGACACGTGGCATCCGCAATGCGGTTCCACTGGAGGAACTTCCTGGAGATGATCGAGACACGAGGCCGCCCAGTCTCGGACATCGAGGAAGGTTATATCACGGCGACTTCGTGCATCCTGGCCAATATCGCAATGACGCTGGGGCGCACGCTCACATGGGACCCGGACAAGGGGCAGGTTGCAAATGATGATGAAGCCAACAACCTGCTGCGCAGGCCGTACCGCGAACCATGGACCCATCCGGACCCCAAAAAAGTGTGATGTTCCTTCAAGGCTGACTCAAGAGGCCATCTTCGTGAAATTCAATTATGCGGATTATGCATTTCCGTGCGGTCTTCTCAAGTTTGATCATTTTTTCCATGAAATTGTAAAAAACCGGACGAATGGTGGATAAACGCGGCCCGATATTGTATACTGTTGAATCCTGCTAAACTCAAGTGGATTGCCTTAAGGCTCGATATTAGAATGGGTTGTCCACGCTTTTAGGGGCGATTCTTGAAGAACTCGTGAGATTTTGGGCACGGTTTTACGTCCTATATAGACAGGTGGGCAGGCGCCGAAAAACGAAGTTCTTCAGTGAACAGAAGTGGCTTCAAGCGCATCTTATATATTTATGCTGAGATAGTCGAGCAACGCCTTTCGGGTTATTACTAAGATTATGGCAAAAGACATCCTCCATGTTGGTGGTTTCACGATAAGCAGGCGCATCGGAGTCGGGGCGAGAAGCACGATATACCTGGCGACGGACGACGCGAGCAAGGCGGAGGTTGCGCTCAAGCGGGTAATCTTCGAGCGCCCGGAAGACGCCAGGGTCTTCGAGCAGGTGGAAAACGAGTTCAAGGTGGCCTGCAAGATAGACCACCCCTATATCCGGAAATGTCACGCCCTCAAAAAGGTTCGCAGCATGTTGAAGGTCAGGGAAATGCTTCTTGCGATGGAGTATTTCGACGGGCAGAACCTCGAGGACTCCCCCACGCTCAGCCTCGGCGACGTTCTGCTGGTTTTCCGAATGATCGCAACGGCTCTGAACGTGATGCACCAGCAAGGGTACGTTCACTGCGACATCAAGCCGAACAATATCCTTATGGCCAAGAGCGGCTCGATACAGATCATTGACCTCGGGCAGAGCTGCAAAATCGGCACGGTGAAGCGCAGAATCCAGGGAACGCCCGATTACATCGCGCCGGAGCAGGTAAGGCGCAAGCCGATCACGCCCAAGACGGACATCTTCAACCTCGGCGCAACAATGTACTGGGCGCTGACGGGGAAGCACGCTCCGACGCTGATACCCAAGAAGAACAAGTTCGGCATTCCCGTAACGGAACCGCGCCGAGCGCCAAACGAAATCAAGAAGAGGATACCGGCCCATGTTTCCAAACTGGTGATGGACTGCATTGAGGATGACCCTGCCAAGCGGCCGGCGAATATGATGGCTATTATTTTAAGACTTGACCTGATGGTGCACAATATCTTCGGCGAAAAGATACAGGCAGGCAAGAATGCCACAGAAAACAATCGATCTGCTCAATGACGCCGCAAAGGCACACAGGGCGGACAAATTCAGGAATGCCAATGTGATCGATTTGCCCGCGGCGGGAAAGCTCCTTATTACGGGCGACCTGCACGGGCACAGGCGGAACTTCGAGAGGATCGTATCCCTGGCCGATCTCTCAAATGATTCCCGAAGACACGTTATGCTGCAGGAAATAATGCACGGCGGGCCGGAAGACGCAGCGGGAGGATGCTTGTCGTACAAGCTCCTTTTCGACGTAGCAAGATACAAATTGGAATATCCGGACCAAGTGCACATTATCATGGGCAACCATGCGACCGCTTTCATAAACAACAGCGAGGTAATGAAAGGCGGCAAGGAAATGAATCGCGCGATGCGTTGCGCCATCGAACGAGAATTCCACGAGAGAGCATCCGATATTATCATCGCCGTGAGAGAATACCTGCTCTCCCTTGCGCTGGCGGTGCGATGCGAGAACAGAATCTGGATGTCGCACTCACTGCCTGCGGACCGAAACGCGGATAAATTCGATCGTGAGGTGCTTAATAGGCCGCTGACGGAAGCCGATCTTGTCAGGCCGGGCTCGGCATACCTTCTTACATGGGGCAGGAGGCACAGCCAGGAACTGTTAGACAAGATGGCCGAGCTGTTGGACGTTGACCTGTTTGTTCTCGGTCACCAGCCGCAGGAGGAAGGCTACTGTCAGGCCGGGAGGAATCTTCTAATTATGGCCTCCGACCACGACCACGGCTGCGTGCTCCCCATTGACCTGTCGCAATCCTATACAACCCAACAGCTAATCGACTCGGTTGTCCGCCTTTCGTCGGTGGCTTGACAGACGCGGCAAGGCAAGCTATAAGTGCGGCAGCTCGTAGGCGTATGTGCAACGAATACTCAAATTTCGTATGTCAATTGCGCAGCTCGCCTATGCAACGGCATTGAAGCTGCAAAGGAATTTCGCCGGATGCTCTGGTACTACTACACGGCTATATTGATAATCATCTCGCAACTGCTCATTGTCTTTCAGGCCTTTCGGAACTACCGCTATGTGCTCACGAAGTACAAGAAGCAGCGTCACCTGCAGAGCCAGCGCGTCGCGCTAATCGTGCCCTGCAAGGGTCTTGATTCCGACTTCGAGAAGAACGTTGCCTCGCTTTTCAACCAGGATTACGGGAATTATCTTCTTTGGTTTGTAGTAGGGGAGAAATCCGATCCTGCTTACGGCGAGTTGTGCAAGCTAAAGGATCGGTTGTCCGGAGAGTCGAAGGCCCTTGACGTTCAGATTCTGGTCTCCGGCCGGGCGGAATTCTGCGGCCAGAAGATTCATAACCTTATGTATGCGTACAACAGAATCGACGATAAGGTGCAAATACTGGCATTTGCCGATTCGGATGTCCGTCTTCGAGCCGACTGGCTAAAGCACATCGTCTGGCCCCTTCGCGAGTATCGCTACGGCGCGGCAACCGGGTACAGATGGTTTGTGCCAAAGAGAAACAACATCGCCACTCTTGCACTGTCTGCCTTGAACGCCCGGGTGGGGCAGCAGCTTGGCAATATGCGGTTCAACCAGGCGTGGGGGGGCTCGATGGCGATTCGCGTCGATATCTTTCGTAAAGTCGGCCTCGACAAACTTTGGCCCAAAGTCCTCAGCGACGACCTCTCGCTGACATACGCGGTGAAGAAAGCGGGGATGAAACTTGCTTTTGTTCCGGCGTGCCTCGTTGCCTCATACGAATCGACCACATGGTTGAGACTCTTCGAGTTCGCCCGCAGGCAATTCCTCATAACTCGCATATACAGGCCGTGGCCGTGGCTTGCCGGGCTTGCGGTAAGCCTGTATTCGGTGCTGTGCCTGTGGGCGACGGCGGCCCTTGCCGTCTATGGCGTGGTGATTTCAGACAAGCACCTGCCTTTGTTCATCGCCGTGCCCATTATATTCGTTCTCTGCCAGGCCGCCAGGGCGGTGCTGCGGCAGGATATGATCGGGAAGGTGCTCGAAAAAGACCGCGAGAAGATGAGGTTCGCGCGGATCGCAGATATTTTCTTCTCCTGGATATGGTCGCTGCTGCTCTTCGGCTTGATGCTCTCCTCGGCGGTGGGAAGGACAATCTGCTGGCGGGGAATCAAGTACAGGCTAATCAGCCCGACAGAAACGATAGTCAAGCCCGCAAGAACAACAGGGTAGGGCACGGGCTTGAAGCCCGTACAATCACGGCCAAGCCTCTTCCGGGCCCAGTCAAGGAGACGGCCGCGCCACGAGGACATGCCGGACGGCTAAACACGCACTTATCGGAACTCAATGATACCTACTAATTCGATTTTGACAGACTGCTACAGGTGATACGGATGGCGTTGAGGGCGGGACATCATTCTGTGCGCCTGCTCATCGCCTACGATCTCCTGTTTTTTCTGGTCCCATTGAATTTTGCGCCCGAGGATGAACGACAGGTTGCCCAAAATGGTCAGATTGGCCACGCCGACAGCTGCGTCAATATTCATAATCGTTTTCTTGCCGGTCTTGATTCCTTCGAACCAGTCTTCCTTGTGTCCGGGGCTCTTATAGACCTCTTTTGCTCCGGGTCCCGGCTTCCATTCACGGGCCTTTTTCTCGGCCCAGGTTCCACCGTCGCCGCCCCAGTGGATGAATTCGCCTTTCGTTCCGCGGTAGATCGCGCCGTAGCCCGGGCGAGAAATCTTTCCTCCCGGCTCGTTGCCTGTTCTTTCCTCGGCTTTTGGAAGCTGGTCGTTAGGCATCTGCCGCCAGGTCATCACCCAATCCGGGTTCTTGAAGGTGTAGGTGACGTCCATAAGGACGGCGCTATCCCAGAGTCCCTGTTTGGGGGATGTTCCGGTCGCCTCGATGGTGACAGGCCCGGTCCCATCTGCGCCCATCCACCACATTGCGCAGCTCATCACGTGCGCTCCGCGGTCGCGGATTTGTCCTCCGCCTGACTCGAGCAGCCAACGGAAGACACCGTGGAGGTATCTTTGGTTATACGGCCGCCATCGCAGCGGTCCGAGCCACAGGTCCCAATCCAATTCCTCCGGCGGGTCGCTATCCGGCACGGGGTTGTTGTCTTCGGGGCTGGGGTAGTGGAAGCAATCGACGCGATTGATGTGGCCGATATTGCCGTTGGCCAGGTACCTATGCGCGAGATATGCCTCCGGCTGAGAGCGCCCCTGTGAGCCGACCTGCACGGAGACCTTGTTCTTCTTCGCTGCTGCCATCATGGCCTTGCCCTCTTCGATAGTGCAGCAGGCTGGCTTCTCGACATAGACATGCTTTCCACATTCCGCGGCGTGGACCATCTGCACGCCGTGCCAATGGTCGGGCGTGGCGATTACGACCGCGTCAACGTCCTTTCGCTGGAGTACATATCGGTAGTCGCGATAAGGCGTAACGCCGGCCCCGGCGGTCATTACGGCCTTGGCAAGGCGATTCTCATCCACGTCGCAAACCGACGCAATCGAGACTTCGCCCTTGTTCATACGGTCCTTCATATCATTGAGATGGTGTCCACCCATACCGCCGACTCCGATATGGGCCGTTACTATGCGCTCGTTGGCGCCGGGGCGGTTAGCCCTGGCCAATACGTTCGCAGGAACAAAATACGGGACACTTGCCGCGGCGCCGGCGGCGGCAAGAAATTCGCGTCTGCTTAGTTTGTTCATAGGTTTCATGATTCTTATCACCTTTCAGTTTCAACTGGTTGCCGGAGTTTTAAGGCGCTCAATGGCTCCTGGTAATTCTAAATCCCGCATCAGCGGCGGTTCACTTCGGCAATGTCTTTACGGCGGTCTGTTTTGTCGGGACGAGCTTGACGCACTCATAGCCGCGGACCTTTTTGCCGCGTTTGCGAATTGATTGCGCCAAATTAAGCTTGAAATCTTCCGGGGCGGTTTTGAAGCCTGCCTCCAGCGCCGCGACGGAGGCTTTGTCGCCGATGCGTTCGAGGACCATTCGAGCATCCTCACGAAGCTCCTTGTTCGTCAGTAGGCCCGCAATCGGCTTGATTAGCTCTTTTTCGCCGATCTCGGAGAGCATCCAGAGGGCTTCTCGCCGCACAGCAACGGGCCTATCGTCAGCCAGGAGGCTGCTCAGATGCACGGCGACACTTTGTCTCTCTTGGTCTGCTCCGGGCCGACCTGCGTGGCGGACTATCTTCCAGAGTGCGCGTTTGGCTGCGCGGGCCACTTCGAGATTCTCATCGGTCATCACCTCGGCCAGGGACGAGACCGCCGGCCAGCCGGCCTCACCGGCACCGAGCCAGGCCTTTGTCCGAACATCCGGACTGCTATCCTTGATTTTCTCGATCAGATCGGCAACAGCCTTTGTGCGCACCGCGCCAACCGCCGCGCCGGCAACAGGGTCATTCTTGGACATGATCTATACCCTTTCGTGAAAACTCTTGAATACATCATACACTCATAAACACAAGAGTATTCTACACTGTTACGAATGGGGGTCAACGACTTATTTGACGGCGCTCACGCGAAAAACTTGCCGACCACACAGGGTATCACTCGATGTCCGCTATGTCGCTTTGAGGCTTTCCGACCAGATATATTCTGTTTTTGCCGCTCCGTTTTGCATCGATCAGGGCCCTGTCGGCCTGGTCGAATAGCTCTTCTATTGTCGAGCCGTCGCGAGGAAAGCTGGCCAATCCGCCGCTAATCGCCAATACGCCTTTCCCCTCGGGGCCGAGCAAGTGGAGCTCAGCCTTGCCTAACTCTGCGACAAATCGTTTGGCAATGGAGATGGCTTCGCTCGGATGGTCCGTCTTTGCCGAGCGTCTCTCGCTTTCATTTAGGGGCTTGTTTCGCCTGGGGTCGTCCCAGAAAACGACGGCAAACTCGTCTCCGCCGATCCTGCCGACCACGTCGTGTGCTCGGCAACATCGCTGAATCAGGACAGCGGCCTGCCTGAGTATGGAGTCTCCGGCCAA
>JAFGTU010000528.1 GCA_016933985.1 Sedimentisphaerales bacterium
GCAGGGATCGCAGCAATTTTCCCGGCCCGGGTTGAAGGCATAGGGGCAGTTGTCATCCGCATCGCAGCGGCCGTCCATATCGCTGTCGTCAGCCAGACGACCGACAGCATCGGAGGCGCTGTAAGGTCCCAAGCACGGCCCGTATCGTGCTCGAATCCAGTAATAGTAATCCCTGCCTCGCTCGGCGGCAATGTCATCATATATGTTTGTTCCCAGGTTACTAATCAGCAATACTGCATCGTTGATATCCTCGCTGTTACTTCGCCACACCTCATAGTAATCCCAATCCGTAATATTATCCCACTCGATACGTATCCAGTTGCAATCAATCCTGTAAGATGCACTAACCGCCGCCGGCTGCGCTACCCTCGGCGCTACTCTTCCTGAGTTGTAATTACTAAAAGCACTTCTGGAGCAAGCGCTCTCGACCTTCAAGTAATATCGATAGGTAACGCCGGGTTCGGCCGTGTAGTCGTCGTATTCTCCTATAGTCAAATGGTCGGCAATCTTGTATTTCGCGGCTGAATCCGAGTTTGCCGAGCGCCACAGGCTATACCAGCAACCGTCAGGAAGTCCACTGGTCCATTTGATATACACCTTATCGCAATAAGTGCCGTCAGAGGCTTGCGGATTTGCAACGATAGACCGGCTTATGTCGTGGCTGCTGAATCCCGTATCCGGCTCGCTTACCGCACTCCGGCGACAGCCGTTCGAAGATGCCACCTGGTAAGTATATATCGTCCCCTCCGATGTAAATTTGTCAATCCAGGATGTTGTCGCACCGTCCACTTCCTCTTGCTGCTCGCCATCCCGATATATGCGGTATTCAACAGCGCCGGGAACGGGCTGCCACGTGACGACAACATCGCACGGAATTCCATCGGTCGCCTGGACTCCCATGGGCGTCGGAGGAATCGCGGGGACATATCCCGTATCAGATGCACTTAGGCACATATCGTTGCAGTCGGGATCGTTGCACGTTTCCACCGTATATGTATGGAGAACTCCCGGCACCGCATTATAATCTGTGAAGTAATCGTAGATCCGGGGTTCGGAGATGCGCTCGCCATCCCGATACACACTATAAGTATGCCCGCTCAGGGCATCCCACTCGATTCTCACAGAAAAGCAGCGTGTGCCGTCTGTCGCCGTCACATTTGTCGGGGGCCTGGCGTCAACAGGTCTTCGGTATCCCGCGTCCGATGCACTGAATTCCGAGCCATCGGGATTGCAGTCGCTCACCGCCCGCACCCAGTAGTAATACCATATCCCGGCGGTAGGCTCATCGGTGAATTCCGTGCAATTTGTGCAATAGGTTCTACCGATTTCATCAGCCGTCGCAGGATCGTCTTCATTGCTTCGGTATATGATGTATTCCGAAGCCATTCCGTAATCGTGAAAACCGGTGAATTCCGTCACCGGGTCCCAGGTAATTGTGAGCGGCCCGCATACCCATTCCGTCACGTTGACATTAGTCGGGGCTCCGCAGGGCCGCCGAGCATAGCCTATGACCGGCTGGGATCCGTTCTCATTCGGTTCTGAGTCGCTCGTCACATATCCACATTCGCTGTACGCCCGGACCCAGTACTTTGTATCCGCGGCGATAGGGTCAACGTGTATGTCGTAGTCGCTGTAGGAAAGAGCGGGACCGCGGTATATCTCGTGATCGCCCTCTTCCGGCGGCTGCTCCGAAGGATGATCGAGAGCGTCCCGATAGAGGATATACCCTTCGGCCCCTTCAACGGTCTTCCAGCTTATATCGATATGGTCGCAGTACTCGCCCTCGGTTGCATAAACCGGGTCAGGCCCGCCGTTGGGATCCTCCTGTGATATTGTGATTGTATGAGTAGTGGCGACGCTCCAGGTATAGTCGTCCCTGTCCTGAACGAAAACCTGAATCTCATAGTCGCCTGGCTCTCGCCAGTGATGTGTCCGCGTGACGGGCTTGCCGCACCAGACCGGATTCGTCGGTCCATCCACATCATCATCGCCCCAGTCGAAAAGGTAACTGACTTCATCGAGCGATTGGCCCGTGCAGTCATCGCAGTACACGGTGAAATCATAATAGCCGCCGGGACAGCCTTTCGTCGGACCCTCTATCTGGGGAGGCTGAGGCTGACCAATACCCCAGACCAGCATCTCCTCCACGATTCCATGGTTGAGTGCATCGGCCTTGTCCCAACTGCAGCCTGACACTGTGGATCTCAGACCGACCGCCACCGTGTGCCATCCTTCGGTCGCATAGAAGTGCTTCTCAATCGTCACACGTTCGCTCAGACCCGCATGATACAGCGACAAAAACAGCCCCATTGCGTTGTTAAAAGCCAAGGCATTCTTCATGACATCCTTCACGGCCTTACACGGCGCAGAAACGTCGCAGACAGCCAATGCAACATCCATCACAAGTGAGACCGCCCTGCTCCAGCCCCAGGGAGGATCAATGTCCGTTTTGTTATGCTCCTCGTCGATAATCCATACCTTCTGCGTGCCTCCGAATGCCGCGGCCCCCTGAATAACTGCGCCGCCCTGGCGCAATATTTTTGCTCGGAAGGTGATATATCGGCTCTCAGACACGTAGAATGCCACCCACTGTGTCGCCTCTGCGGCTGCTCCGTCGCAGACGGAGCCGTGCGCTATCGTTCCGACATATCCACTGGCCGAGTTGCAATCGGCCCAGGCCCAGCCCCCTATGAGCAAATTGTCACCCGTCTTCCAACATCCACCGTACCAACAATTCGGATCAGGCTCCAACTCCCGCGGACGAAACAGCACCTTACCATACCCGCTCTGAGTTAAGAATGATACCATTATTGAGGCTACGAGAAGTGCCCGGAGACACACACAACCGGCTTTGCCGCCCCCATCTGCGTTTGTAACCATTTTGTTTCTCCTGAATAGAAGATAGAACAAAAAGGATCACTCCAATATAATTCAACCCCGATAATAACAAAATTAAGGCGTAATTTCAACGAACTTTTTAGAAATCCGCCCGCCTATACGTCATTGAATACAAAAAAGCCTGGTATTCTGTGGACAATGGATTTTGGGGAAAGACCTTCTTGATATTGCCGGAGAGGGGGCCAAAAAGGGGCTTTACTGAACCAGAACGGGTAAACTGAGGCCGAGATCCGGGATTGTGGTGGCGTAAAGTTGTTGTAAGAGAGTCTGGGGAGATGATGTGGGGCTGACCTCAGAAAAATGGTGGGCCGCGAACGATTTCTTGAAGAGCGTAGATGAGTAGATTTGTGGATGCGAGAATGAGTAGGTTTCGTATCTCGTGGGGGAGCCAAGGCCTGCGTCGCGGGAGGGACAGCATGAGCTAAAGGCCATTCTTCGGGTTCGACGGGTGGTGAGTGGGGTTGCGGGTTGACTGGGCTGGTTTGGGGTCTTAATATCTGGGGGGTGATTTTTCTGTAGTTTGTCGGCGGTATCGGGCCGTGGCGAAATGGTTTCTTTGTACAGGGGCGGCGAGTATGGCAGCGAATGGTTTTTTTAATCGGCGGGCGTTTCTTGGGTTTGTAGGTTGCGGGGCGGCTGGTTGGGCTTTACTCGGCGCTGCGGGGCGGGCTTCGTGGGGTGCGACGACCGGCAAGGAAAAACGGCGGAATATTGTTTTTTTGCTCAGCGACGACCATCGTTATGACTTCATGTCGTTTATGAAGGGCTCGCCTGCCTTTTTGGAGACGCCGAATATGGACCGGATGGCGCGGGAGGGTGCGCATCTGGCTAATGCGTTCGTTAGCACATCCCTGTGTTCGCCCAGCCGGGCCTCGGTCCTTACGGGGCAATATATGCACAATCATCAGGTTGTTGATAATCAGCGGCCTGTACCCGCAGGGACGGTGTTCTTTCCGCAATACCTGCAGGGGGCCGGGTATGAAACGGCGTTCGTGGGCAAGTGGCACATGGGGCATGACGACGATGCTCCGCGGCCGGGGTTTGACCATTGGATTAGCTTCAAGGGACAGGGGGTTTATTCTGACCCCACGCTCAATATCAACAATGAACATCGTGAATTCTCCGGATACACAACTGACATTCTGACCGATCAGGCGCTTGAGTGGCTCAAGGACGGGCGCGATGCGGTCAAGCCGTTCTTTCTGTATCTATCGTTCAAGGCGGTGCACTATCCGTTTGAGCCGGCGGAGCGTCACCGTGGGCGATACGCGAAGGCCGAGGTTAAGCGGCCGGAGACAATGGCCAACACCGAACAGAACTACCAGACGCAGCCGGGCTGGGTGCGCGAGAGGCGATACAGCATCCACGGCGTCGATCACATGGAGACGGGGCAATACGACAACGACCCGGTGCCATCGTTCGACGATTTGTATCGGAGATACTGCGAGACGGTGCATGGGCTCGATGAGAACCTCGGGCGGCTGCTCGACTACTTAGACGAGACGGGCCTGAACAAATCGACCTTAGTGATGTATATGGGCGACAACGGCTTTGCTCTCGGCGAGCACGGCTTCTACGACAAGCGCGACGCGTTCGAGGAATCGATTCGCGTGCCGATGCTTGCGTACGCTCCGGGGCTTATCCGGCCGGGGACGAGGGTGACGCAGATAGTGCAGAATATCGATATCGCTGCGACGCTTCTGGACGCCGCTGGCGTCAAGCCCGCGAAGGAGGCAAAGATGGACGGGCTGTCATTTCTGCCGTTGCTGCGGGGCGAGTCGATTGGATGGCGCGACCATATTCTCTACGAGTATTATTGGGAGTGGAATTTTCCGGCGACGCCTACGGTGTTTGCGATTCGGTCCGAGCGGTACAAGTACATCTTCTACCACGGCCTGTGGGACTACGATGGGTTTTACGATCTGCAGACCGACCCGCACGAACGGCACAACCTGATCGATGTCCCCGCATACGGCGAGCAGATTGGGGCGATGCAAAAGCAGCTCTTCGAGGAGCTTGAAGCGGGGGGCGGGCCGGCTATTCCGGTCCGGCGGCCCATCGGCGAACGGCTGGATCAGAGGAAGAATAAGAGGTAGCACTCCGGCCACCTCCTGAGAGAGTAAACAGTTGTCTCAGCGCAAGAGATAAGAGATTGCCACGTCGGCCTCCAGCCTCCTCGCAATGAAAGTTTTACGGGGGGAGAATAGCCGTGCAGGGTGCGTCTTTAAGTCTTGTGTAGGCAAGTGCTTACGGGCTGTTTGCCGGGCAGCGCAAAAAATTTTTCAGGGAAATTCCAAATTCTTGTTGAACAAGGGTCGCCAAGTGAGTATAGTGTATTATGGTAGTAATACAGTAATACAATAATACAGGCGTAAGACGGAAATTGATAATGCTACTTGAGATTAATCATCGCAGCGGGCAGCCTATTTATCGTCAGGTTATCGAGCAGATTCGTCGGCAGATTATGGCCGGGCAGTTGAGCGAGGAGACTCAGCTTGTCTCGGTGCGGGAGCTGGCGGCGCAGCTTAATGTGAATCCTATGACTATCAGCAAGGCTTACTCGCTGCTGGAAAATGAAGGGCTTCTGGAGCGGCGGCGAGGGGTGGGGCTGTTTGTGGCGAAGCTGGCCAGAGAGCAGTCGAAGAAGGAAAAGGCCAGACTGTTAGAGGAGGCGATGACGAAGGCGGTTACTGCGGCGATTCAGTTCGGGATACCGAAAGAAGACGCGGCTGAGATGTTGAATAGACTATATCGAAAGTACGACTTGAGGAGCGACTCAAATGAGTAATGAGAATCCAATAGTGCAGATGCGCGGCGTTAGCAAGCTGTTCGGGAAGGTGCAGGCGCTTGATGGGGTAGATCTAAGTATCGGCAGGGGCAGCATCATCGGGCTGGCGGGGGCGAACGGAGCGGGCAAAAGCACGCTGCTGAGACATATCATCGGGCTTTATCTGCCGGACCGCGGACAGTGTACGACCTTCGGCTGCGATGCCGCCAAGCTCGGACCCGAGCAACTTGCGCGGATCGGATACGTTCACCAGGAGGGCGAACTGTTAGACTGGATGAAGGCTGGGCAGTTGATTCGGTACGTCAGCGCGTACTATCCGAACTGGAACCGGCAGCTTGAGGAGAAGTATGTAGCCGACTACGAGATTTCGGTCGATGCGCGCGTGGGGTCGCTATCGCCGGGGCAGCGGCAGAAGCTGGCGATACTGCTGGCGATCGGGTTCGAGCCGGAGCTTCTGATTTTGGATGAGCCGGCGGCGGCGCTGGACCCGGTGATGCGGGCGAATTTCCTCGATTTGCTTCTGCAGTTCATCCAGGACGAGAGCCGGACTATTATTATCTCGTCGCATATCCTCAGCGACATAGAGAAGGTTGTCGATCACGTTGTGATAATGAAGCAAGGGCGGATTCTGTTAGACAGCGGTTTCGATGAGTTACGGGAGCGGTTCAGCAGGGTGCGGGTTAGCGCGTTGAGCGGCGAGCTGCCTGGCGAGCTGCCGTTTGCAAACGTTGTTAATTGCCGACGAAGCAACGGAGAGGCGATATTAACAGTCGAGGATTGTGCGGCTGAACAGTTGCAGCGGCAGGCCGAGAGCGCGAAATGCCGAATCGAGATACAGACGCTGCCATTGGAAGATATTTACAGGATTGTTGTCCGTTGAAATGTTGGAAGGGGATTTGACGGGAGTGAAACGATGAGCATCTTGGGCGTTAATTTGAAGCATTTGTATCAGCGGCGAGGTATGTGGCTGATTTATCTGTTGTTTGGTGTTGTGGCTTTGAATCTTGTAAACGATTCGTTGATACGGGCCAGGGCGGGGCACGGCGACTATGTCGGGTGTGTGGTATTGCCTTTTTTCGTCGGTCTGCTGTTGAGCCTGCCTCAGGTTGAGGTTCTCTCGAAGCCGTTTTCATATTGTCTTCCCGGTCACCGGCGGATGTTTCGCAGATATGTGTTCTGGACGGCGGGGGCGACGTGTCTGGTTTGTTCGCTGCTGTTTTTGAAGTATCCCGGGTTGAGCGGCTGGCCGCTTGCGCTCGTGGTCTGCTCGGGCTTTTTTGCAGGATTGACTTTCTACATGGCCGGGGTCGTGCCTTCTTTGATAGGGCTCGATTCGGCGCTCATCTTCGCAGTAGTGCCACTACTTGTTATTGGAGGGGAGCGTTATGCCTGGGACGTGTTGCTGGAGCGCGTTGTTATGGAGAATGTGTTTTCGGTTGTTCTGGTGGGGATTTTGAGTTGTATCGCGATGTGGTTTTGGCTTGGTAGGGCGGATCTTGCGAGAAGGCGGTGCGCGGCGGCGTGGATAGGTTTTATGGATGTATTTAACAAGGAGAAGCTGACGTGGTACACGTATGCCCGTTCGAGGTCGGCGGAAAAGAAGTTCGGGAGACATCCGAGGCCGTGGGTGGAGAAGTGGTTTTTGTCGCGAATGGAAAAATGCGATTATGGCGGGGCTGGGAGGCGCTATTGGGGGGCATTGTACAGTACAAGCGCTTTGGCGGTATCTCGCTGGCAGAACATTGTGCTTTTACTGTTGGTTTTGACTGTTATGTTCGGATATATAGGTCGGTCGGTCGCGTTCGTGCTCATCATTGTTCCTGCGATTTTTGCAATAGGGCGTGAGTCTGTGGTATTTTCGACGATGCTGATCTCGGGTGGGCGGCGTGAGAGGTTCAGGACGACACTTGGTATGGCTGTGACCGACGCCGTGCTGCTTTGCATTGGGACGTTGATCGTATCGGGGCTGTCGATTCTCATGGCGAGGTTCATGCCGACGTTTACGGTCGAAGGCAAGACATTCAGCTTGGAGGCGATCGATCCCCGCGTTGCTATCGTGCCTTTGCTGTTTCTTCCGTTTGGCTCTGCGATGCAGTTGGTGTTTCATTGGATACCATTTCTGCTTTTTTCTGTCGCACTGCTGTTGCCTCTCTATGTGTGGGGTTTTCTTTCGGTTGTCTGGGGCGAGCACGTGGAGGGCCTGATCAATCCGGTTTCAGTGA
>JAFGTU010000529.1 GCA_016933985.1 Sedimentisphaerales bacterium
AATGCTGGGTCATACCTCCGAAACAAAATGCGGCCTTTGTTGCAAATATGGAGGATGTCCTGGAACTCTATAAGCGACCTTATAATCCGGCCATTCCGGTTATTTGCATGGATGAACAGCCGACACAGTTGATCAAGGAGGTGCGCACGAAGATACCCGTCGAACCGGGAAAGCCGGAACGTGTGGATTGTGAATGCGAACGTAAAAACGAAACCGTGAAAAATATGCTTACTGAGAATTTGGCAGACTGGAGTAAGGTTAATGTTCGTGAGCGCAAGACATCGATTGAGTGGGAGTATGAGATCAAAGAATTGTTGGATGAGGATTATACTGAAGTGGTGAAAGTGATATTGGTTTGCGATAACCTGAACAAGAATACGATAGCGGCGTTTTATGAAGAGCTTGAGACGAATGAGGTGCGAAAACTTGCCGAAAATCTTGAGATACATTATAAACACAAGAACGGAAGTTGGCTGAATGTGGCGGAGATAGTACTCAGCGTGTTCACGAAAAAGTGCCTGGATCGGAGAATACCGGATATGGCGACATTGCAACAGGAAGCAAAAGCTTGGTATCGTAAACGAAACACCCACAAGAAAGGCGTGGATTGGCAATTTACCACTGAAGACGCAAGGGTGAAGTTGAAAAGACTATACCCACAAATTCAAATGTTATGAGGTACTACAGTCTCGAAGAAAATCCCTAATCCGGCCCTGACGTCTGTCGAAGGCCCTTCCAGTCCCCGCACAACACGCTCGTCACGAGAAGAGTGTGCTATGTATTATCAATGAGGATGAACAGCGCGACACGTTGGTCAAGTATGCCAGGGGGCTCGCATTGCTCTTGATATTTGGCGGTTGGCTTGTTCGTCGTTTAGGAATTGCTCTTTGTCGGGGTCCCATTTCAGGGAGCGGGCGAGCTTGTAGGCTATTATTGTGAGGTGGCCGAGTGATGCGGAGCGGTGGCCAATTTCTTCGTGGCAGTTCGGCGCTCTTCGGGTGCGGATGCAGTCGAGCCAATTCGCGTGATGATTGTTGTCGCCGATATTGACCTGGCGGGTTGTCAGCTTCATTTCCTCGAAGATGCTATCGGGTCCGCCTTCGATTTGTCCGCCGGTTGACATTGATGTTACCCAGCCTTTTTCTCCGACGAAAACGCCGCCGAAGTTGCCCTCCAACCTGGCGTCTGCTGGGACGGCCTTATAGAAGTCCTTAACCATCCCCCAGTGATCGACTAAGTGCAGGAGCGTGCCGTTGGCGTATTTGCAGGTGAGGGTGGGGTATTGGCCATCGGCGGGGTGAATCAATTCGACGGGGCCGCTCGTTTCCATGCCGAGGGCGTACTGAATGACGTCGGCGCTGTGCGAGTGGAACCAGGTTGAAGATGCCGCTCCGAAGTCCTCCTCGAATGACCAGGGCACTACACCCGGGCTGGGATTGATGTGGTATGCGCAGTTGTACGGGTGCCAGAGGGCGGGGCCGATCCAGAGGTCCCAATCGAGGCCTTCGGGGACGGGCTGAGCGGGCAGGGCGAAATCGAGGGGGGCGTAGGAGTGCTGGGAGTGCTCGATATCCATGGCGGCGCGGCAATTCTCGAATCGTGGCGCACCGAAGAATCCGCCGAGCTTGGTCCAGAGCGTAAAGACCTGGTTGACCTTGCCGAGCCCGCCTTCGCGGACGAATTTGACAACCTGGCGGATGGTCGAAATGGAGCGGTATTGGGTGCCGGTCTGGAAGATTCGGCCGTACCTGCGGATGGTCTCGACGAGCTGCCGGCCCTGGCCGATTGTGATGGAGATGGGCTTTTCGCAATAGACGTCCTTGCCGGCCTGGACTGCGTGAAGGCTGATGGGCGTATGCCAATGGTCGGGCGTAACCACGACGACCGCATCGATATCATCCCGGGCGAGGACATCGCGATAGTCGTTGTAGGCGGTGCAGGCCTTGTATTCTCCGCCGGCGTTGGCGGATTGGATTTGGTCGGCCTTCTCCTTGCCCTCATCCCTGCGGATGCGATCAACGTCACAGACGGCGAGGAGCTGTACGTCCTTGTCGCCTGCGAGCCTGCGCAGATGGCCCCTGCCCATTATTCCGTTGCCTATGAGTGCTGCTGTGATGCGATTGCTCGGGGCCGTAGCGTCGGCAGCGCCGATTGCGGAAGCTGGGATAATCCAGGGTAGGGCGACAAGGCCGGAGGCCGCCGCGGTGTGCTTGAGAAAGCTGCGGCGCGTGATCGGTTTGCTTTTTTTTGTCTTGCCGTTTGAAGTCGGAATCATATTTATCCTTTGTTCGCTAATTTGAGGCTGAGATTGTTGAAGAATTCGGCGGATTTTTTGACGTCGGGCATTGATTCGAGGAAGTTGTATGAGTATTCCAGGCCGAACATTGTTGGCGTGATGCCAAAGCGGTGCATTTCCCTGATGAATTGCTCAGTCCCGCCGGCGCCCGTCCCCCAGGGGACATCGTGGCCTTGGGCGGTAAGCTCGTTGAGGTCGTGCATCTGGAGGGTTATCAAGCGGTCCTTTAATTTTTTGAGTGCTTCGATTGGGTCGATGCCGTCGCGCATCCAGTAGCCCATATCGGCGCAGGCGCCTATTCTCTTGCTTCGGCCCTCACAGGCCTGGAGGATTCCTTCTGGCCGCCAATAGAGCGGTGAGGCCTTGCGGTCGTGATTGTGGAGGGCGAGGTTGATTTCGTACTCGTCGCAGAATTTCTCGATTGTATCGAGCGATTCCGGGGCGGGCTCGGACATGAACGTCTCGATGCCTATCTTTCGGGCGAAGTCGAAGATTTTGCGGCAGCCGACCTCGTCGCCGGGGATAGAGTGGTAGTAGTAGGTGAGCATTGTCAGTCCGGCCGAATCCAGTTTTAGGCGGATTTGCCTCAGCTCGTCGTCGGTGAGGCCCGGCTCGAAGTTCTTGGGGATTTGGTCGCTGACCTTCTGGAAGCTCAGGCCGCCCATATATGCCAGTCCGAGCTGGGCGGTCTTATCTATCGCCTCGAAGAGCGTGTGCTTATAGAAGGTGTATGCCTCGACGCCAAGCCGCCAGCCGAGCTTTTCCTGTGCGCGGATAGCGGGCATGAGCTTGGCGCTGGGGATTGTCGGCGCGGGCAGGTCGCCGAGAGCGAACTGGGCGGCGGCGAGGTAGAATTGCAGCATTTTCGGATCCCAGAAGACGTAAGGATTGTGCGCGATGGTGGAATGGAAGACTCGGCCCCGGCCGTACCTGCGGACCCAGGCGAGGGCGTAGTCGTTGTCATCCCGCGTGACATTACCGCGGGGCTGGCCTTCAAATTTGGTCTTTTCGGTGTCGATGCTCAGCAGGACGCGGACGCGGTTTCTCGAATAGACGTCGTGGTAGCGGAAGAACTCATCGCGGAATTCAAATCCTTTCGGGTCGAAGGCCAGGGTGACAGGGTTGGTCGGGTCGTCGAGCTTTATGAAGATGTGCTCGTCGGGGTCGAGGTGGTTGGCTCCTCTTGCCCCGAGCATGAGGGGGAATTCGGGCCAGTCTTCGATTGCGCCGGACCATTGAGTGAATGCGACGGTCGTGCCGTGGACTCCCATGAGTCCGCCGCCGGCATAGACGAATTCAATCAGGCTCTGCCTCAGGGCCGGGTCGGTGAAGAGGTTGCCGACGTTGTTGTTGAAGAAGACGGCGTCGAATCGCTTCAGTCTTTCGGGCCTGAAGACCTCCGGGTCCTTGCTGACGACGGTCTCGAACGCCCCTGTCCTTTGGCCCATCAGCTCGAAGGCGAGGTTTGCCGTTGGGATCGAGGCGTGGCCGCCGTAGTTGACGTTGAGAGTGAAGATGAGGAGCCTTCGTTTCTTGCGAGGCCTGGCCGGCGCCGTAGTCGGTATCGCTGCGGCTATTTTCTCCCGTTCGTCTTGGCCTATTTCTCGTGCGTTGGCTGTACTTAGAAGGAGGTGAGGGGCTGCGAGCATGCCGCCGGTTGCGGTCAAGAAATCGCGACGGTTAAGCGTGTTTGTCGGTCTTTGCATGGGATCTATTTCTCCGTTTCTTTCTTCATATTTCCGCGCTGCACGTGCTTCACATCGTTCAAGATGATAGGTTCGTCGGCCTGGTCGGTTTGTGGGAAGCTGAGGTCCTGGAGTGTCAGGCGGTCCACTCGGTCGCAGATCATCACGGGTCGCAGGTCTTCAGCTTCGTATCGGAGGCGGACGTTGTCGAAGGTCAGGATGCCGATATTTCTCGCGTAGAATCCCCAGGCCGGGAGATTTCTGGCGTCGACGCCCGGCGCCTTGACTTCTGCGGACTGCTGCTTTTTGGCGCCGCCCTTGTAGGATATTGTTACATCTCGGAAGGTTACGTTCTCGAATGGCTGGTCGGCCCAGCTTTCGAGGGAGGCGGCCGCGCGATATACGCCGGTGGCCGTGACTCGGTCAACGACGATGCCGCCGGCGGTATTGCCGGGCTTGAGCGAGAAGTGAAAGGGGGTGGCGACATTGTGCATAGTCACATCGCTTATCAGGACGTCGTCGAGCCGGCCTTTGGTTGAATCCCAGGCGCCGGGCTGGAGGTTGATGCCGGCGAGCATGTTGTA
>JAFGTU010000530.1 GCA_016933985.1 Sedimentisphaerales bacterium
GATGCATTCTGTGACACCAATTACATCGGAATGTCGGCATTGTTTTTGTCAGTACAAAACGTCCTCAAGAATGGCTAAAGTCCACATTGCGAGAGTACATAGATAAGAATATTGCCAGTCTTGATCCGATAGAAGGTGTGTGGATGTTAGACCGCCTTGGGTACTCCCGCAAGACAATTGGCATTCTCAAAGATACGAAGTCACCTACACGAGATTTTGTCGGAGTGTGGCTGGAGCAGAGTTCTCCGGTTCAGAAAGTTGGGCAGGTTATGTGTAATGTCCAGAAAACGGCTCATGTCAAATCTTATGTTGCTGGTTTTCACAACATCGACAAACCACCGTCTATTTACGATGCCACAATGGCCGACGATAACTCACTTGCATTCATTATCAAAAATTCGCGTTCGGGAGTGTCCATGGCATATTCGTTTGCAAAGATATATCCTCACGTTGCTGCAACAACCTCTGAGTCCAAAGTTGAACCTCCCAAGACTGTTTCACAAGGCACAGGTTTTGCTGTGTCGCCTGATGGGCATATAGTAACTGCTCACCACGTTGTCGAAGGTGCAAAAACGATAAAGGTCTATCTGTCAAAGGATACTTTTGGCTCTGCAACAATCCTCCGCACTGATCCACCGAACGATTTAGCGGTACTGAAGGTGGAAAACACAATTCCGGTCTTCTTGCCGGTTGCTCCGATGAGGTCTGTCAAAACGGGGGACAGGGTCTTCACAATAGGTTTTCCTGTCCGTTCGATTCTTGGCGAAGAAGCGAAGTATACAGAGGGAGTGGTTAGTTCTCTATCCGGCATACAAGACACGGCATCATTCCTTCAAATCACTGTTCCTGTTCAACCCGGCAATTCCGGTGGGCCCTTGGTAAATGAGAAGGGCGAAGTTGTGGGAGTAATCACTTCAACAGCAGCGATACTCTCGTTCATCGAGGAAAGCGGCGCTTTGCCGCAAAACGTCAATTGGGCTGTCAAGGCTGATTATCTCAGACCCCTGATTGAGTTGCCCACGATAGACAAGAAACAGCTTAGTAGAGAAGAAGTCATAGCTTCGGTGAAAAAGGCAACATTCCTCATCGAGACAGAGTGAGCTTGCCAGCAATTCGCCAACCCCCCTTCTCGCGGCTACTTTGCGCTCGTACAATCGCCCCTGCTGCTGTTGTTTTTGTGAGCATCGCCCTTCGCTCTTTCGCAGCTTTGTTCGCGGCCCACGTTTTTCTTGCGTCCGAAAACTCATTTGCGGCCTTAAAATCGCTGTTCTCACTTTCCCAAACGGGCGGTTTGAGTTTTTTTCATCTTTTCAATACTTTCTTCTTGAACAAACGCAGCCGATAGGCGATAATTTAGGTAGATCCCTGGCAGGATCAACTGTCAGGCCCCAGACTTCTTCGGACGTCTGGGTTTTTTTGTTTAGACAGGCGATAAGGGAATGGCCCGCTATTGTTTTTATATTGACGGTTTCAACGTATATTACGCACTTCAAGAAAGGCCGCAGTACCGCAAGTACAAGTGGCTCAATTATCGTAAGCTTGCTGAGACTGTGATCCGTGCACACGACACAATCGCGGGTATTTTCTATTTTACGGCTTTGGTAAAATGGAAACCGGAGTCTGTAAAACGCCATGAACAATATATCAAGGCCCTGCGGTCGGCAGGGGTCGAGATAGTTCGCGGCCGATTCATGAGAAAGAAGATACGATGTCACGTGTGCAACGAGTACTTTGTCACTCACGAGGAAAAACAATCTGATGTCAATATAGCTTTGAAGGTTCTTGGTGATGCGGTTGACGATGTCTATGACAGAGCCCTTATTATTTCTGCGGACAGCGATCTGCTTCCAGTTATCAAGAGCGTTCAGAAACATGCGCCCGACAAGGAAATAGGGGTGATGTTCCCGATCACACTTACGAGCTTTGAACTGCGTCAAAACGTTGCTTTTCGGTTTAAGATGCAAGAGAAGCTGCTTAGCGCGTGTCAGTTTCCTGACGAAGTCAAAATTGGCAGTTCGAGCGTCACCAGACCGGAGTCATGGCGATAGCGATCACTCTTTTTTCACGCGTGCACCAACCTACTCTCACGGCCATTTGGCGTTTGTAGAATCGTCCCCCCTACTGTTGTTTTCGTAAGGATCGCTTTTCGCTCTCTCACAACTTTGTTCGCGGACTAACCTTCTTAATCATGGCAGGAATTTCTTTGGGGATGCGAGCTTTTCGGGCAGGTAGTGGTTGATTACATAGTTTAGGTCATGGACGGCGAAGGCCTGCTGCTCGGCCCTGACTTTCATTTCTAACAACTGCTTTATCGCATCCTGCCACGGCTTGAAGTGCTGCACAAACGGGTCGTTCTTGAGGGCGTCCGTAGCGCGTTTGATATCGACGTCCTTGAGCGGATGGGTGGGCAGCTTGTAATCGATGATATCCTGCGGCGTAACGCCGAGGAACTTGGCGTTGGGCGCGCAGAAGTAGCGGTTGATGTGCGCCGCGTTGCCCGAGCCGACCTTCAGGGTGCGGTAGATGTTGAACATTCCGTAAGGGTCGCAATCGACAAACGCATAGACCGGCAGCTTCAGCTCGTCCGCCAGCCGACGGATAAAACGCCGGCACGCGCGAGTGGGAACGCCCCCCATAGAGACGAGGATGCAGTTGGCCTGCCGCCAGTAGCCGTGTTTGACCAGACGCTGGAACATGCCCGCCGTCTCAATGGCGAGGACGAATTTGGCCTCCGTCTCGAATTTCAAATGTTCGACGGAGATCGGGATCGAATATGCCCCCGAGCCGAACTTCGTGCAGTCGATCTCCAGCTTCTTGCCCGTATTCGGGTCGCGGTCGATAACGATAAGCTTGCCTGCGACCTCCCCGCCCTTTTCCTCCGGAATAAAGCCCAACTGCTCCCGGTTGACCTCGAACATCGCCTCGATATCGTCGATAACGGTATCGGACTCGGGCTGTTCGTCGAAGCGGGCGTCGTCCCAGTTCTTCGAGACGTAGTATGCCTCTCGCTTGGTCATAATCTCATCATCCTCGACGAGGGTCTTGGCCTGCGACATCATCCGCAAGGTTTGGGCGAAGGTCTTGACCGTCGCGACGGTGAGCGTGCGCATCTTCTTCCTGCCCTTGAGCTCGAGGAAGCCTACGGCCGGGCGGTACTTCACGTTGCTCAACGAGCGCAGAGGAAACAACAGAGTCGGCTTCTTCTTCTGCTGGATCTTCGTTCTGACCGACCCGGCTGTTTCTTTTATCTTGTCGGCGACTTTTCTCACGAATGGCTCCTTTCGAGGACATCGGTCAACTGCCTGACCACGACTTTCTCCTGGTGCTCGGAAAGCCCTAACATTTCACGCAGCGCGATGGCGATATGCGGGATGTACTTCTGGATGAAGGCCTTCTTCTTCTCCGTCTCGGCGGTTTTACGCCGGCGACGGATAAATTGCGCCAGCTTCCGCCCGCATTCCTGCAGCGCCAGCTTGACCTCCTTGATTATCTCCGGATAGTGGGCGATGGCCTCCTTGCTCTCCGACGTGAAGGGCACCCATACCGACGCCATGTGGACAAGGATGACCAGCGGCCCGGCCGGCAGCGCCCCGGCAGACTGCTGCAGGGCGTAGTTGCGCCAGCCCGTCGCAAGAACCGACCGCGTCACCGCGCACGCCGCCTGCTGGTAGAGCAGCGGCACGCGATTGGCGTAACGAAGCACCTGTGCCAGCCCCTCGGAAGCAATAGTGCCGCCGTAGGCCAAAGCAGCCTCTATCTGGAACGGGTTGCCGCGATAGACCGACGGCGCACGAGTAACCGCCGTGTAGAAGTCGGCCTTGATTTGCTTCTTAAGTCCCGCCAGAAGCTCTTCGTCGCCGATCGGGCTGAGGCAATCCGTCGGAGGGCTCATTATCTTCGTTTGGTTGATGGCCTTGTGCAGGTTGTCCGCCTCTTGCCGGGCAATGCGTGTCGGCCGGGCACGCTCATAAATCTTGGCCTTATCGCAAATCTCTTTCGCAATCCGCATGCTCACGCGCGAAAAATCCGAATGAAGAAACGATTGCAGCGTGCGGGCCTTGGTATCGTGCAGCATCTTGATAAGCGCCCCCAGCTCAACGCCGTAAGGATGAGGCTTGATCTCTCTTGTCTGCACGGGCAACTGGCTTGACGCCCGCTTATAGACCTTCTTCTCCCCCTCCGGAGTCGCAAAATATAGCGAAACGTGCGGGTTGGCGATAGCGGTCTGTTCGAGGTATGCCTCCACGGACTGCCGGCCCTTCTGGTACTTCGCCTCCAGCTCAATCTCGACCTTTGTCCCGCGCTCGGCGTTCCACTCGACGACTTCATCGGCGATAATTCGCGGCTCGTTCTTCTTGGCGTCGATCTCCAGCTTGTAGTGATGGGCCGGCTTAGTGCGCGAGGTCTTCGACGTAATGGCAGTCGGTTTGCCCGTTGTGAGCTGGCCATACATCCCCGCCGCCGATATCCCGATACCCTGCTGCCCGCGGGACATCTTGAGCCGGTGAAACTTCGAACCGTAAAGCAGCTTGGCGAAAATCCGGGGGATCTGGTCCTTGAGTATGCCGGGCCCGTTATCCTCGATTGTCACTACGAAGCGGTTTTCATCCTTGCCCGGCGCGATTACAACGCTCACATCAGGCAAGATCCCCCCGTCTTCGCAGGCGTCGAGCGAGTTATCAACCCCCTCCTTGATGGTCGTGAGCAATGCCTTGCGAGGGTTGTCGAACCCTAACAGGTGCCGATTCTTGATGAAGAATTCCGCAACGGAGATATCGCGCTGCTGCAGCGCCATATCTTCGGCCGTCAAGCCGCGATGCTCCTCCATGGGAGCCTCTTCAATTGCCATCTTCGCCTTTGGCTTAGTTTCTTTGTAGAGACGGCGAGGTTTCTTCGCAATTCTCTTCGCAGCCTTCTTAACGTGTTTCTTGGCGGTTTTTTTCGGGCTTTTCTTGGTTGCATTCTTTGCAGTTGATTTGGCCTTTTTCGAGGTTCTGCTCCTATTCTCGACAGCCTTGCCGGCTGCTCTAACCTTCGACTTCGCCGGCTTATTGCTGGCTTTTCCCATTGGCTCGGTTCCTTGGCGATATATTGGTTTCGGCCGGACAGTATAAACCCACGTCGCAATCCGGATATGTCCAGACCTGCTTGCATAATGGCCTCCGTGATAGCAGAAAGCCGCTCCGGCGTCAAGCGTCCTTGCACAGTTCACTGACGCGACATAAATGTCATATCGACGTGATTCGGTGTCCCAATACAGTCTTCCCGCGCCAAGATCGAGCCAATTCGAACCTAATCCTCATATCTCTTTATACAGCAAATACTTATAAGACTTTGCCCCTTGCTTATAGTTCATATTAGCAGAAATCGCTTTGAGATGCGACAAGAGTGTCGTACAATTATGTCGTATAGTACGCGATAACGGATTCGACTGAAATGGATAAGAACAATACATTCCGGCAAGATGGGCGGGCAGGCCCCGCAAGCCGCCTGGACCAGCTTGAGATACTCTGCAGCATCAGCAGGATCATATCTGCAGGTGCAGGCCGGCAGGATGCGCTTTGTCATGTTCTGGATGTCCTGGACAAGGAGCTTGGGCTGAAGCGTGGCACGATAACGCTTTTAACGCAAGACGGCAAAGAGGCCAGAATCGAGGCCGTGCACGACCTCTCAGAGCAGAAAAGCCGCAGTATCACATATCGAATCGGAGAAGGCGTTACCGGAAAGGTCATGGAAACCGGCAGACCCGCAGCCATACCCAGAGTCTCCCGAGAACCCTTGTTCTTGAACCGGTTCGAGCGATGGAACGTCACAAAGCAGGAATTGAGCTTCATTTGTGTGCCCATTTCCGTCGGCGAAACCGTGATTGGCACAATTTCCGTGGATCGCCCCTTCGACGAGAACGCGCCGCTGGCCGAGGAGATGAAAATACTCGGCGTCGTTGCGAGCATGATTGCGAGCGACCTGCACGCCCGCCGTGTAGCCAAAACCGAGCGACGGGAGCCGACCGACGACAACGTAAACGGCCATCTTCTGCAGCCGGCCCTTCAGAATTCGGAGACATCGGGCGCCATCGAGACCAGCTCATTCAAGGAGAGAATCAATCTGTTCGAGCGCGACTTGATCATTGACGCACTTAAACGCTGCCACGGGAATCTTACCGCGACGGCCAGGGACTTGAAAACGACCGCCAGAATCATACGCTACAGGGTAAAAGAGCTGGGCATAGACTATGAGCAGTATTGCAGCAGGAAAGGTTGATTCATGACCAGATGGGCAAGCACGGGCTTCGACGGCTTGGACAAGGTGCTCTGCGACTTGAAAAAAGGCGATAACGTCGTCTGGCAGGTGGACAATATCGACGACTACGGACGCTTTGTCGAACGGTACGTGGAAAAAGCCGTCGCGGACAAACGCAACGTCGTCTATATGCGCTTTGCCCGGCACAAAGCGCTTGTGGACAATCAGCCGGATGTCAAAGTCTATCAGCTCGATGCCGAGAGCGGCTTTGAGAGTTTCTCCACACAGGTCCACACAATTATCTCGCAGCACGGCAGAGAGGCTTACTACGTCTTCGATTCCCTCTCGGACCTGCTGAGCTCCTGGGCGACGGATTTGATGGTCGGAAATTTCTTCAAAGTCACCTGCCCCTACCTTTTCGAGCTCGATACTATCGCGTATTTCGCCATATTGCGAAACCATCATTCATATCAGACCATTGCTCGCATTCGCGAGACTACTCAGTTGCTGCTCGACGTATATAACCTGGACGGCAAGACGTACATTCACCCGCTGAAGGTGTGGAGGCGCTACTCGCCCACGATGTTTCTGCCTCACCTTCAGAAGGGCGGCGAGTTCACGCCGGTTATAAGCAGTATCGATGCGAGCACACTGCTGTCCCGCATTTCTCAAAAAGGTCTGGACGGCTCCTCGAGGGCGCTCGATTATTGGGACCGCCTTTTTGTGAATGCAAACAGCCTGAGGAAAGCGCCTCAGGATTCGCAGGATGTCAGGAAGCTTATCCAGGAGCTCTGCAGGATAATGGTTGGCCGCGACAAGCGGATTGCGGAGATGGCGCAGGGAGTCTTCACCCTCGATGATTTGATGGATATCAAGAGCCGGCTGGTCGGCAGCGGATACATCGGGGGCAAAGCCGCCGGCATGTTGCTCGCGCAGAAGATCCTCTCAGAGGATAAGCAGCTCGACTGGAGCGAGCGCCTCGAGCCGCACGATTCATTCTACGTCGGCTCGGACATCTTCTACAGCTACATAGTCGAAAACGGCTGGTGGAAGCTCCTTATGAAACAGAAGACAAAAGAGGGCTACTTCGATGCGGCGCCCGAGATGAAAGAGAACCTTCTGCGAGGCAAATTTCCCGATCAGGTCCGAGAGCGCTTTCAGGAGATTATCGAATACTTCGGTCAATCCCCGATCATAGTCCGTTCCAGCAGCCTGTTGGAGGACGCCTTCGGCAACGCATTTGCCGGGAAATATGAGAGTATATTCCTGGTCAATCAGGGTGAGCCGCAGCAGCGCTACGCCGAGTTTGAGGAGGCCGTGCGGCGAGTCTATGCAAGCACCATGGATGAGAACGCCCTCGTCTATCGTCAGCAGCGAGGTCTCGACCAGCAGGATGAGCAGATGGCTTTGCTTGTCCAGCGCGTATCCGGCTCCCATAAGAACGGCTACTTCTTCCCCGAGGCGGCCGGGGTCGGAGCCTCTTACAATATCTTCGTCTGGAAACCAGAGCTCGATCCCAAAGCCGGCGTGCTCAGACTCGTCTTCGGCCTGGGAACGCGGGC
>JAFGTU010000531.1 GCA_016933985.1 Sedimentisphaerales bacterium
CAAGGCGATGGGGATGCTCGACACAATGGTCCACGGGGAAAACGCCTTTCTCGCCGGCGTGGCCCAGGAAATCAAGCTCAGGGAGGCGACGGTCGGATACGAGTCGGGCTACCAGGACGGACACCGCGTTGTCTTCAAGAAAATGCGCACCGTGGACTATAGGGCAAGCATACACGACATCGCAAATTACCTTATGGACCTGATGCAGGACGCCCAAATGCGAGATAAAATGGGCCAGGCAGGCAGAAAACGCGCCGTCGAGGTCTTTGACTATCGCGTCGTTGCAAAGAGATTTGTCCAGATTATCTCAGATAGGTTGGGTATCTCCTGACATGGAAAAACGCGATTGGAAGTTGGTCTCGCGTGCGCGAGCCGCCGCCTTGCAGGTACTCCTGAATAATGCCCACGGGCCGTATCGCGGCCTGCCCAGAACGGCCGGCTGGGGCTATCCGGAGCCTTACACGCGGGATATGATGATCAGCTCGCTTGGCATTATGGTCTCTGGAAACAGCAGACTTATGAAGTCTTTGCAGCGAGTGCTCGAGACGACCGCCGCCAACCAGACCAGGCTCGGACACATTCCATCACTCGTCCACGACAAGGAGGACCGCGGCGCTTCCGATTGCACGCCGCTCTTCCTGATGGCTGCGGGTATGTTTCGCATAGCGACCGGTCGCCAGGAATTCCTCCAGGAAGCCGTCGAAAAAGCCATAACGTGGATGGAGCACCAAAGCCCCTCGGATCGAGTCCTTGTGGCACAGTTGCCCACCAGCGACTGGCGCGATGAGCAGTGGGTCCTTGGCTACGCCCTCTTCGTAAACACGGTGGTCCACACGTATTTGTGCCTCTTCGGCTACCACGACCGGGCGGCAATGCTGCGAGAAATGATGGGACGCTTCACCGTTACGGGGGAAAGGCAGCATCGCCACGTTCACGAGGGGCTTGTCCTGCGATACAAACCATACTATGCGATGTGGTCCTACAAGGTCTATCGAAGCGAGCGCTTTGACCTCCTCGGCAACAGTATGGCAATATTGTCCGGCATAGCGGCGCGCTCGAGGGCGAAGGAGCTTGTAAAATGGATCGAGGCCGAATGTAAGGCCTTGCGAAAGAATGAGGACCTTGCCGTCGATCTTTCGCCCAACTTTTTTCCTTATGTCAGGCCCGGAGATCCCGACTGGATGCCAAGATATGTGCGATACAACCAGCCCGGCGAGTATCATAACGGCGGGATTTGGCCCTTTGTCTGCGGATTCCATATTGCCGCCCTGGTTGCCGCCGGCCGATACCGCCTCGCAGAGAAGAAGCTGCTTGCCCTGACGCACCTCGTTCGCGCAGCTCGCAAGGCCGATGTTGAATTCGGCTTCAACGAGTGGTATCGAGCTCAGGATGGCACCCCTCAGGGCGAGGATTGGCAAACGTGGTCGGCCGCAATGTACCTGTACGCCGCCGCCTGTGTCGAGCAGAGGCAAACGCCCTTTTTCGACCAGATTCGCCGACAGGAATGTGCCGCCGACCACGACTGATGACCCCTTCGTCGGATGCTCTTCGCAGACACCCATAAATCTGCACAAGAAAGGCCATATTTGAAGACAATAAGCCCGAAGCGTCAGCTTGCCCCCTACGGGGCGCCGGGATATTCACCCCGTTTCACTTCTTGTTCCAAGGCCCTTGCAGGGTGGGTGGTAGCCCGGTAGAATCTGACAAGGGGTGGGCTGTTACCTCCTCTCTCCTCTCCTCATTTTCCGGCCCACCCCTCCTTTTTGGCCCCAAAACACGTGGTAACTACAGGATTTGCGTAAAAAAACCTGTCTGTGACCTCTATTTTTCTTGATTTGTCAGGCTCGTAAATGTTACAATCACAATGAGCTTTGGAGGGAGCCGAAGCGTCCAAACAAACGGAGAACATCAGGTATTCCTTGAGGAGATAGGTGATGAAACGACTCATTGTAGTCCTTCTGGTAGCGGTGTGGCCACTAATTGAATTGGGTTGTGCAAGAAGCAATACCGCGCCCCTTCCGACCGAAAGCAACCTTACGGCAGGCATGGCAAAAAAGACCATCGTAAAAGGATCAACAACACAAGCAGAGGTTATGGAGATATTTGGGCCGCCCGATCTCTTGACGCACAAGGACGATATGCAAATCTGGACGTATGACAAAATCCGTTACGACATTGAGTCGTCGGGAAATTACTTCAATGTGCTCATCTACGGAAGGAATAGTGATCGTGCCCGATCTTCTTCAACATCCACCATGCTTATCATCTACTTTGATGATAACGACATTGTCCAAGACTATCGGATGAATGTGACTCGGTTCTAATAGCAGGGGAAAAGCCATGAGAGTATTGTCTTATGTATGTCTCGTAGGATTACTTTGTCTTTCTGCGACAGGCTGCTCAACGACGCCAAGATATTCACAAGCGCAACTGAACGCTATTGAAACCCGCGAAGTCGAAGCCAATCTCAATGAGACTTTCAATGCCGCATCCGGTGCACTTTTCGACGCAGGCTATACGATTTCAATGTCAGATAGAGAGGCAGGGCTTCTAACAGGAACCCAGGGAGAGAGTAAAAGTGCCGAAAGGTTTTGGATTAGTCCATATATTCAGGACACTCAATTTGCAGTCTCGATTCAGGTGAGAGAGATTGCAGAGAAACGGTCTTCTGTTCGGATTAAGACTTCCAAGAACGGGGAACCCAGAGTAAACAAAAAGGCAATTGATGCGATTTGGATTCTGATGCAACGGCAAGTCCTTATGAAAGAGCCGATGAAGGAGGCTGTAGTAAGATCACGCCCATATACACCTGTCAGCACAGAACAAGTAGCCAACACGCCAAAGACTCAGGAAATTTTTTCTGCTGGCCCAAAAGCGCCGATTCGCCAAGATCGGTCGATTGTCATAAAAGGTATTGTGTGGGGCGAAAGACCTGCGGCACTTATCGGCGGCCAGATCGTCCGTGAAGGCGGAAGTGTCTTGGGAGCGAGAGTTGTCAAGATTAACAAAGATAGCGTCGAATTTGAAAAGGACGGAAAGACATGGCGACAAGGCGTTAGTGGATAAACCTTCTTTGGCTGTCTGTCGGTACGGCACGGTTTTTATCATCGGAGGCTGCTAGTTCTGGGACTACATGATGATTGGGAATCCGCTTGACTTGAGGGACGCAAGGTCTATAACGCAAATAACAGACCAATAGTCAGACAATGGAGAAACGAAAATGACTTGTAACTACTCATTGATGAAACTTGAGGAACGGCTTGTCAAACTTGAAAGAAGTAACAGACGTTTGAGTTTGGCAGTAACTGTCTTTTGCTCTGCTTTCTGTCTTATTTTGCTGTCGGGTGCTGCAAGTAGAGTCTATCGCGCAGATGAGGTTGAATGTAAGTCCTTGAAAGCGAACCGAATTCTGCTCATTGATGAGACTTTGGGCGTAAGGCACGAACTCGATGGAAATGGCTGGAGGATACACAATAAGCTCTTTTCGACATCAGGTTCATACAGTGGCATTATATCATCGAGGGCGACAGGAGAGGAATCATACGTGTCGTCAGAATATGGAATTCATGGATTCCGCATGTCGGCTTGGGACGGCAAGAAGAGAACCTATATTGCCAGACTCGGAGACACATATCCAAGCGGCAACGGACTCGGAGCCCTTGAGGTCTTCAACAGAGACGGGAGACCATACTTTTCGGCCCTTAACGGTAAAGTGACCACGCGGGAGTTAGCACCGAGTGAAGTGCAAGAGAATGCGGCCAGACACAAGAGTGCGGCTGATGAACAAAGTAGGCGAATTAAGAACCTTTTCGATGAATTGCAGAGCACCTCTGACGCTTACAGAAATGACGAGTATGGATTCACAGTGCAGTTCCCGGACGGCTGGATTACAGGACAGGGCGTAGCTTCTGGCACAGTGGCAAAGGCTGTTCACAAAAATGAGGCAGGCAAAGTTGCAATGGTCAACATTAACGTGCAGGAATTAGCCGAGGGTGATGGTGATGCCCTCAAGAAGCACTCTGCAGAAGAAGTCTTTCAAATAGTGACTCAGCAATTCTCCGGACAAGGAAGAGAGATTACGCTGTTAGATTCTGGGGTGACTTCTGTAGGCGGTGAGCATGCAATCTGGCACAAGTACCGATTACAACAATCTCATCTCATGGATAAAGTGTTCTTAACTTACAACATAATTCATGACAATTATCTCTTCGTTGTGTCGGGTTCTGCAGACCATGGCATGTATCCAGAGATGGATTCACTTTTAAGGGAATCAATAATGTCAATTCGTTTCGACTGAAGGAGCGGGAGCATGGAGTGCAAACTCAGGGGATAATCATGTAAGGGGAAAGCGAGCAATGACTGTATGAATATCGATTGGAAAAAGAAAAAGGCAGCAAGTGTGAAATGGCTCGGGGTCGGGCCAGCATTTCTCATTTACCTGATCTTTATTCAGGATATGAAGATATTCGAGAATGGCGTTGCGGAAGGCGTCTTCCTTTCTGCCGTATTCATTATTATGCCAGCAGTCGCCGTCTTGGTCGTTTACTGGCCGATGGATGCAACTGCTAAAGACTTACCAGAGGAGGAGCCGCATGATTAAAGCTTTACTCATTTCGTTCGGTTTGGTTTTTCTCGTAAACCTCGTTGCTCAAATGGGAATGGACGCATCGACTCACCTCTTCAAAAGCAAGCAAACGAAGAGCCAGAATGAAGAGTTGGAAAAGCTGGCCCCGGAACAGCAAGGTCGAAACTAAAGGTGTCATCGAAACTCGGAACAGCAAGGTCGAAACTAAAGGTGTCATCGAAACTAAAGGTGTCAGGTGCATTTTTTGATATTCGTGAAAACGGCATCACAAGGACCATCAAATCCGTCCCGGGCCCATTGCCCAGTATTTCTTCAAACGACCGCACAGACGTTCAATGTCGCCTTTCTCAGAAATTCAAAAGAGTATCGCACGTGGTGAATTTTTTTGAAAATTCACTTTTTGAACGTTAGATATTGTTTCGAATTTCGGATTTCCGCCGAAAGGCGTCCTGTGGAGTGCTTCGTATTTTCTTGGTTTTAGCCGGTCCTTTGGATTGCCTCCAGCGCCATTGCGACCGGCTGGGCCAGGTCTTTGTCGCCGGCCAGAGCGGTGAGTTTCTCGACGGCTTCTCTGCCGCCGAACCACTGCAGCTCCTGAATCAGGTATGCCTGGACGCCCTTGGGTCGGTCGCCGCCGAGCTGTGATGCCAGCACCGCGCCAAAGCGCCGCCGGGCCCTTGCATCGCCGTTATTGCAGACATGCAGGCCGAGGCAGTGCAGCGCGTAATGGGCCTTGACGTCGTCGCCCTTGCCCGGCTCGACCAGCATATTGATTAGGCCGAGGATACTCTCTCGACCGCCGTTATGGATATCGGCGATGGCGCCTTCGATTTTTGCTTTGTCTATATTCGTGCAGTACATGCCTCTTTCGTCCGGGTCGGGCATTCTGGCGACGAAGTCGGCAAGTTTCTCTGATGTGTTTGCCATGATTATGGTCCTTTCTTGCAGTAATATCCGGTTGTGGTTCTCACAGATGCCAGGGTGCTCTCATCGGCTGGTTGACGAGGCGATTGGCCTCTTCGTCCCCGATGACCTCCTCTTTAACCGGGTCGTAGCGCAGCTTCCGCCCGGTCCTGATAGCGGTATTTGCCAGGTGCATCAGTGTAACGGCGCGATGGGCCGCCTCAGCGTGTCCCCCCGGCTGCTTTCGCGTCCGCACGGCCTCCGGGAACCTGACCAGCGGCTCGGGATCCGGCATGTCCTTTATCTTCTGCTGGTCTTCCGGGCTCAGGTCATTCAGGCTTACGCCTCGTTCCTCTTTGCGGTTGTAAGGCTCGCCCCATTCGTTGCTCTCGAACGTGAACGTCAGCCCGTCGGCGTATTTAAGCTCGACCCATCCCCACATCCCGCACGCCTCCGGATGCGCCGGCGGTGCGTATGCTTCGATCTCCACGGGGCTGGTGTCATCCTTCGCGAACGTCCACTGTATCGGGTCGTAATGATGCTGCCCCATGTCCGTCAGTCCGCCTCCTTCGTAGTCCCAGTATCCGCGGTGACTTCCGCCGAAGCGGTGCGGATGATAGGGCCTTAGCGGCGACGGCCCGCAGTACATATCCCAGTCCAGGCTGTCCGGCACCGGCTGAGGCTTGGCGTTGACCATCCCGCTCCACTGCTGGACTTTCAAGCCCCCTTGTTTTCTGTGGACGGCTTTGCAGTTCTTCAGCAGGCCGCTTACCATAATCTTGTGCGTGAGGATTTTATTC
>JAFGTU010000532.1 GCA_016933985.1 Sedimentisphaerales bacterium
GTGGCCGCGTGCATCATCGTAAAGCCGCGGACCGTGATGTAGTTGACGCCGGGCTTATCCGGGTAGAACACCGTCCGGCGGACGTTTATCTCGACCTCGGCCTCGTTGGGATTGAGGCCCTTGAACTGCGCCCAGACGGCGGTGTTCTTCTCGTCGGCCCGCGCGAGCCATAATTGGGTATCCGATTGATCCGATTTAGGTCTCCTGAACACCAGGCAGATGGTCTTGACCCCGCTGACCGGCTTGATCTTTGCGTTGAACGAAGACCACGATTGCCAGCCGCCCGTGTTGGGCACGGAACATGCGCCGAGAAGCTCTCCATCCGGTGCGTCGAGGCGAATCTCGATGATGCCGCCGGCTGTTTCAGAGGCAGCGCGAATCTCCATCCGGCCGGTGGGCCGGACGAAGTCTATCCGCTCATAGCGGACCCAGTCGCCATGCTCAATCCAGCCGATACATTCTCCGCCCTCCGAGCAGGGCGCTGTTTGGACGCCATTTTGAGCGGCAAAATCCGCCGCCGCAATCCGCCCGGCGTTTTCCTCGGTTCCCCGGGGCCGCAGCCAGGCTACATTCAGCAAATACTGCCCGTCCATCTCGGGCGACGGCGCTTCACCGGCGGGTTTCAGCGCATCCTCCAGCTTGGCCGCTTCGGTGAGCCAGTGGCCGTTCAGATAGACCGCGCCGGTGTGATGGTCCCGTCCCCTGGGATTGAACCAGTCGCCGTGAATCGAGTCGCTGTAGGGGTTGAATTCCGCGAAGAAGCTGTTGGGGATGGTGACTTTCCAGGTGTCGTTTTGCAGCTTCTGCCAACCCTTGACGACTTCGGAGCCCTTGATGACGACCTTTTCTCCGGGCGCAGCCTGATAGACGATGCGTTTGCGGTCGGAGTCGCCGCCGCGCGGTGGATTGATTCGTTCGCGATATACGCCCTCATGCACCGTGATCACATCGCCGGGCCGGGCCAGGCGCGCCGCCGCGGAGATAGTCCTCAGAGGCTTGGCGGCGGTGCCGTCGTGCAGGTCGTCGCCGCTTATGGAAACATGAAACTCCCGCGCCGAGACCACGGATACGGCCACGGTCAACACAACAATAATCATATTCTTCTTCATTGGTTTACCCCGTTAAACTCGGATTTCCTATATACGTTGACAAGCCGTTAAGGCACTCTCTTAACCATAAGCGCCAATTATCCACTTCACGCTGAGCCGATACAGCTCGCTTTTTCAGCTCAAAGCGGCCATCCGGCGTGGGGACGAGGTTGGATTCGTTGTCCCTGAACCACGAACGGAATTGATAGAGCTGACGGCTTTTCTCGAGGGCCGTCTCGGCGAGGTCGGGCGAATCACAGATTTCCTTTAGACAATCCCGCCTGAGGTTGTCGTCTTCGGGGAGGCTCGCAGCCCGGCGGATAGCCTCATTTCGGCCCGCAGCGGCGAGCGTGCGAATCATTTTCAGTTTGTTCTCCGGAGCGGCACTATCCCAGTTGAGCAGTGCGCACTCGAGGAGGTCCGGGTTGGGCGTGGCTTGTGCGTCGCCGGCGAACCAGTCGAAGGCTTCCTCAAGCTCGTCCCGCTGATGGAAGAGGAACCATCGCGTTCGGTGGCTCTCCTTGATTCCGGGGTCATTCCCTTCGACGCGGAGCTTTGCGCGGTACTCCCAACCGAGGGTATCGTCGTCTCCGCCCGCCTGCCGGCACCAGACCATAGCATCGACATACACACGGCCGAAATGGCTCCTCTTTCCGCGGATGGGATTGGCATCGCGGGAGCAGTCTGCGGGGAACCAGCCGTAGCCGGATAGAAAGACCTCAGTCCACCGATGGAAGACCGTATCCGTTGCGGGCAGGGCGCGAAATCCGTTGGTGGTGCCGCCGACGCACCGTGTCGGGAGGCCCGCAAGGCGGCACAGGCCCGAGAGGACATAGTTGTACTCGCTGCACGAGCTGGTTCCACGGGCGAGGACGACGGCGGCCGGGTCCCACTGGTTGTCGCGGACGTAGCGAATCTTGCTTATGATATAGTCGTGTATGCTTACCAGCTTGTCGAATTCGGTCGGCGCGTCGCGGGTCAGCTCGGCGGCTGCGTTGCGCATCAGGTCCGTTTCCATAGAGTAGTTGTTTTCGGGCATGAGGTAGCGCTGCTGCTGCTCGGGCGTGAGGACCGGGGCATCGGGATATGCCGAACCGGCATTTGCATTCCATCGCATGTTCTTCAGGGTAATGCCGACGACAAAGCCCATATCCACCCAATGGCCGGCTTCGAGGGTCTCGAAGGAGTAGTGGGCAAGTGTCTGGCCGTGAACATCGGTGAAGATTTGCTGTTTGCCGTTCTCGGACAGGCGAAGGTAACGGATTGTCTGGCGCGGGGATTCTAAAGGAAGAGGGACATATACGTCGATCTTACCGGCGGTTTTGGAGGTCGGGTTCATGGCGCGGAAATCATATTTGATCGTCCGTTGAACCGCTGCCCAGGTGGCGACCTTCGGGTCGGCTGGCACCGGATTCTCTGCAAGCGGCGCCGAATCGATTATTGCCAGGATCGCCTCCCAGACCTTGCGTCCGTTGTCGGCATTGGTCATGATGACACAGCCCGACCCGGTTGCCGGGCTGAAACGCGAGTTACACCGGAAGCCTGTTCCATTGCTGCCGCTGTGGCATACCCATCCGCCGTTTTCCTCCGGGGCGATCACCCATCCCAGCGAGCGGCGTGAACGCTCATCGGCCGTATCAGGCTCGACCTGCAACGTCGTCATTTTCTCGACGGTCTGAGCGGTGAGGGAGTGCCCGGCCGAGCGGTCGGGCTTCATTATCTCTATCAGGAACAGCGCAAAATCCGTAGGCGTGGTGTATAGAGAAAAGGCCGCGTTGCCCTGCTCGTAGAATCTCCTCGATTTTTTAAGGTTGCCCTCTTTGTCGTGGCCCCCGGCGAAGTTGTTCTGAAAGGATTTTCGCCACAGATAGCTGCTGTCGGTCATGTTGAGGGGCTTTAGCAGAGATTCTTCCATCCAGGCATTGATGGATTTGCCCGTCAGTCGTTCTATCGCTTTTTGGAGGTAGAGGTAGCCCTCGCCGGAGTAGGTGAAGCGTGTATCCGGCTCGTGGAGGAGGGGCAGCGGTCCTGCGTTTCTCCAGCCTCCTTCTCGCCAGTTGGGTAGTCCCGTGCGATGAAGCATAACCATCCGCCCAGTGATCTTCTTTGCCAACGGCCGGTCGGGCAGGTAAGGCTCAGGGAGGTAGCTGTCCAATGGGCGGTCGAGGTCGAAGACGCCTTGTTCGGTCAGCTTGAGCACGGCGTATGAAAAGAGGGGCTTGCTCATCGAAGCGGCTTCAAAGACGGTTCTGTCATCGACCTTTTCGGGTTTTCCGGTGGTGCGGACGCCGAAGACGCCTTTCCAAACGATGGCGTTGTCCCGGATGAGCGCCATTGACAGGCCGGGCACGTGCTCGGCTTCCATCAGTTGGGGGATCCTGGCCTCGAGGAGGCCGATAAGCTGTTCGGTTTGGCCGGCATGCAGCGTGCCGACGAGAACGAGGAGCGCTAAGGCAATCATCGAGGTTCGAGACGATTTAGACATAAGACTTTATCCCTCTGAAACAGGTCAAACGAGGACCCTGATGCGTAATACACGGCATCCTGGGTGTCGAAGAACTTTGCTGCATTTCGTTCCACGGCGAGTAGTACCGGATTATTTCCATATCTTAGGCGTGAGGTGGCGCTGCCCAGCCCATATTTTAGGACGGCTTGACAGGCCGCCTCGATCAGCTCGGCGCGTCCCTGGAAGCCGAAGTAGCCGCAGCCGCAAAAGTAGTCCACCTCCTCGTCGTTGATGATAGCCCGTGCCCCGGGCGCGCTGGCCATTATTTGCATGTTCATCATCCTATTCGTATTTGCGTGTGCGGCCCGATTCTCTTATATTCTCGAGCATGGCGGCGAACTCTTCGACGATTTCGGGATGCTCCGCTGCGAGATTGTGCTTCTCACCGAGATCGTTCTTGAGGTCGTAAAGCTGGGGCTGGGTATCGTGGCCGAGCTCGATGCCAGTGGCAGCGCTCACTTTCGCACCCTTGCCCGGCTCAATGTATTTCCAATCTCCTTTGACCAGGGAAAGGATCCCGGCCTGCTCCACCAAATGGTCGCGTCCGGTCTTGGTCTCATCGAGCAATGCCCCGAGGACGTCAAAGCTGTCCGGCGCATCGCCGGGAGCGAGGATTTGGCCGGTTAGCGCGGCGACGGAGGCCATAAAATCGATCTGGGAAATCAAGGCGTCTGAAAGGCCGGGTTTGACCCGCCTCGGCCAGCGCACCATGCACGGCACGCGGGTGCCGGCGTCGAATGCGCTATATTTTCCGCCGCGCAGCGGCCCTGACGGTTTGTGGCCATCCAGCCTCTCGACCGCCTGGTCCTTGTAGCCGTCGTCCACCACCGGCCCGTTGTCGCTGGTGAAGATTACAAGGGTTTCTTCGGCAAGTTTCAGTCGGTCGAGGGTCTTTAGAATCTCTCCCACGCACCAGTCGAGCTGGACGATGGCGTCTCCTCGCGGGCCAAGCCCGCTCTTGCCGACGAACCGAGGATGCGGCGCTCGCGGGACGTGGATGTCGTGCGTCGCGAAATAGAGAAAGAACCGCCGGTCCTTATTCTTCTCGATGAAGGCCCTTGCCTTATCGGTAATGACATCGGCTATGTCTTCATCCACCCAACGCGCCGCCTTGCCCCCGCTCATGTATCCGATACGGCTGATGCCGTTCACTATTGTCTGGTTGTGTCCGTGGCTGGGGTGCATTTTCAACAGCTCAGGATGGTTCTTGCCCGTCGGCTCATCCCCTATCGGCTTGCCGTAGCTGACCTGAATGGGGTCGGACGGTTCGAGGCCGACAACCCGCCGGTCTTCCACGTAAACACACGGCACGCGGTCGCCGGTGGCGGGAATGAGAAAGCAGTAGTCGAAGCCGATATCGAGCGGGCCGGGCTTGATTTGGCCGTTCCAATCGAGGTCGCGGTCGCCCAATCCAAGATGCCATTTGCCGACCGCGCCCGTGGAGTAGCCGGCTTTCTGCATGATCGAGGGCAGTGTGGTTCGGCCCGGCTGAATGATCAGAGCGGCGTTGCCCGGCAGGACGCCCGTGCCCTTCTTACGCCAGGCATATTCTCCGGTCAGCATCGCATAACGCGAGGGTGTGCACGTCGCCGCGGACGAATGGGCGTTTGTGAAGCGCACTGCCTCGGACGCCAATTTGTCAATATTGGGCGTTTTGACTTTTGTCGCCCCGTAGCAGCCGACGTCGCCGTAGCCGAGGTCATCGGCATAAATCAGCACGATATTGGGATAATTCATAGCGTCGCCCGCCCTAAGCTTGCCTGGAAGCAAGGCCGCCGCCGCGGTTGCGCTCAGCGACTTGATAAAGGAACGACGGGACATACAATATGACTTCATGTTGCCTCCATTAACATCGGATGACTGCAAGTATTCCATTTTGCCGATGCATGGTTTCTGAAAGCCGCTCTGTAGGCGGCCGGCTATGGTCTTATGCCGCAGCTTGCAGCAGTTAAGCAGGTTTGTAGCGACAATTCAAGGGGTAAAACTGCCTTTGGCGCAATCTTCGTTCAGAACAGTCGGGCAAAGACTTGCAACGCGGCTCTGTTTTGGTAAACTGCCGAGGAATGAGTCATCAGCAAAAGCCAATACATGGGACTTGATGAGCCGATTCAAGGTTGGCCCGGATCAGACTGCATTCCTGCAATGCTTTTGTCAAAGTCGGCAGGAGAGGGTACCTGGTGACCGACGACAGCGAGGTCTTGGCCTTGGCATTCGACTTATGATGACAGTGTTGCTGAAATAGAGAAAGGAGTTATCATGGCAGCGAGATGGTTGGCGTGTACGGCACTTGTTCTTTGCTTATTCGCAGCCGGAATAGTATTGGGGGCGGACGCAAAAAATCCTACTGATGACGCTGAGGGCCACGTGCTGCCGGAGGTGACGGTGATCGCCCCTGCCGATTCCAACTACACGACTATGCCGCCGAGGGACCTGATTGCGCGGCCCTTTACGGAGTCGCCCGGCCTGGAGACGGCCACGAGCGTCTTGGGGCGAAAGGAAATCGAACAGATGCACGCCTATTCCGTTATAGATGCCATGAAGTATGTGCCCGGCGCGTGGACGGAAACCCGTGGCCGTAAGGAAAAGAGCTTGTTTTCCGTTCGCGGCCAGAGATACCCGTATCCGGGCTA
>JAFGTU010000533.1 GCA_016933985.1 Sedimentisphaerales bacterium
ACTCGATGTTTACCGCACGAGTCCGAGATATTCTCGAAACCGTTTCCTACGTACTTTCGGCAGCCGCATAAACGGCTAAACCCCACTGACAATTTCAGGCGGGATTATCATGCGAAAGAAGATTCTTGTACCAACTGTGGTTTTGTCCGCAGCGGGCCTGTGCCTCGCCGCCTGCCCATCGGCGGACCTGACCGGCGACTGCTTCGTCGATTATGAGGACTTCGCCCTAATGGCGGCTCAGTGGCTCACCACCGATCCCTGTATCCCGGACGATATGGTGTATATTCCGGGCGGTACATTTGAGATGGGAGATAGCTTTGAGGAAGGTGAGCCGGATGAACTGCCCGTCCATACGGCAACGCTCGATTTTTTCTGCATGGGCAGGTGCGAGGTGACCAACCAGCAGTACTGCGACTATTTGAATTCCGCTCTCGGCGGCGGTATTTATGTCTCCGACGGCGTAGTTTATGGCACCGGAAATGATCAAGTATATTGTGATACCTCAACGAGTAATTCTTACAGCCAGATAGATTACAGCGGCGGTGTATTCTATGTCCGCACCAAGAATGGACGAGATATGTTATACGACCCGATGGTCGAAGTCACTTGGTATGGGGCGGCGGCTTACTGTAACTGGAGAAGCCGGCAGGAAGGCAAAGAGCAGTGCTATAATCTGTCAACCTGGATATGCGACTTTGGCAAGCACGGCTACCGGCTTGCGACTGAAGCGGAGTGGGAATACGCAGCCAGAGGCGGCCTTTCCGGCAGGAGATTCCCCTGTGGCGACACCATTTCACACAGCCAGGCAAACTATTACAGTGACGGTTATTACTCTTACGACATTAGCCCAACAACGGATTATCATCCGAATTGGGATGACGTACAACCATATACATCTCCCGGTGGGAGTTTTGCAGCCAATGACTATGGTCTTTATGATATGTCGGGCAACGTGTGGGAGTGGTGCAACGACTGGTACGGATCTTACAGCAGCGCCTCACAGAACAATCCGACAGGGCCCACAAGTGGCACGCATCGTCTCCTGCGTGGGGGCAGTTGGATCATCAGCGCCAACCATTCCCGTGTAGCGTACCGCTGCCTCTGCACCCCAGGCAACCGCGGCTTCGCCATCGGCTTTCGTATTGTCCTGGACTTAGAGTAGCACTCTGCAATTCTGCTCTTGAGGCCCTTGGCCCTGCGCAATCTCACCATGACAAAGGGTTCTATTCGACGAGAATGTTCTCGAATAGGTACAGGCCGGTCTTGCCCGGCGCGACTATGTCGATGTCGCCGTCGCCGTCGATATCTATTACCTGCGTGTTGATACCGAAGCCGACCTTGCCGCCCTCGTGCAGGATGTGCCTGCTCCATTTCTTGGCGGCCTTGTCGAAGCTGTAGTAATAAACGCAGGGCGGCTCGGTGCCGCCCGGGTCGTGGCCGTTATGGGCATAGACGCGCTTGCCCGTAATCAGCTCGTCGTCGCCGTCCTTATCCAAATCGGCGAAGACAAGAAAGTGCGGCTGCGACCACTGCGAATCGATTTCATGCTTGGCCCACGTCCGCTTGCCGTCGCCGTCCTTGCCCTGTTCAAGCCAGAAGACGCCGTAATTGTGGCCCATGCCCCAGATAATATCGCTGTCGCCATCGCCATCGACATCATGCGCGAGGATCGGGATGCTCGTCGCCCCAAGGCCGAACTCAGCCCGCCACTGCCATTTGCCGTCGGACTCTTGTTCGGCCCAGCCGTTCGGAGCGAGAATATCGCATCGCCCGTCGCCGTTGACATCGCCGGCGCCGATGCCGTGCCCGGCAATCGGCTGAGGCAGGTCGTGTTTGGTCCACTTGGCCCCGCCCGGCGCCGCAGCGTCGGGCTTGTACTCGTACCACGCCGCCGCCGTCATTATGTTGGGAAGGATGTCGAGCTGCCCGTCGCCGTTGATATCGACCGAAATCGCAGTCTCCATATTGCCCGGCGTATCCACGTCGAAGACCTCGAACTTCCCGCCCGCATCGCCCGGATTGCGAGTCCAGAACACCTTCTTATTGTGCCACGCCGCCGAGACGACATCCACCCACCCGTCGCCGTCAACATCCATCGGCAGGCTCGCAAAGTCGTAGTAGTAATTGTCTGCAAACTCCACTTCGCGCACGAAATGCTTCTCCCACGAAGGCGACTCGTACCAGAAGCCTCCGGTGAAGATATCGAGTTTGCCGTCCTTATTAATGTCGCAGACGCCCGCTGCCTCGAACGCCGACTCGGCGTTAACCACGTGCAGATTGAAGCCCTTGCCCATTTTCGGAGGCTTCGGCGGCCTGGGCTCTTCTATCGCCAGCGATGCGCCCCAGGGTAGGTTGTTCTGCGTAACCTTCATCATAATGGCATTCTCGCCGCCCTTGAGCTTCGCCTCGGCATTATCCTGATCTATGACGAAGGGCCGGGCGACGTTGTTGGAGGCAGCGAGCTGCCCGTTGATCCATATCTTGTACCCGTCGTCGCTGCCGATCCACAGCTTCACCTGCTGCTCCTTCGGCCATTGCAGCTTCGTCCGCAGGTAGGCTACTCGCTGTTCGCCGCCGTTGAGGGCCTTCAATAGGTCGAGGTAGTAAGGCTGGGCTTCATCCGTCCCCGCAGGCATCTTCTGCCACTTCGTGTCCTTGCCGCCGTCGATCTCCGGCGCAAAGGCCGTATCGAACAGGACGCTGTAGTTCTTACCCTCCTCAAAGTACGGACCCGAAACCTCCCATTCCGTAACGTAGCGTTTGGCCTGCACGATCTTGCCGAGTATGTCCCACGCCCGCTCTCTGGTCGAATCGCTCAAATCAGCCGCGACTATTGTCTCAAGGTCGTTCTTGATTTGCCGGCCCTGCGCCGCGTCGAGCTTCTCAGCGATGACGCAGGCCGCCAGCGCAGCTTCATTCTTCAGCGCCGCATCATCCACCGAGGCCGCTGCCATCTGGAATGCGCCAAGCGTAGCGAGCGAGCCCAGCGAGGATAGCACCTTCTTCTTCTCGGCCTCCTGATCGGCCAACTGCATCGCCCGGCGGTAATGTTCGAGCTTCTGATTCGCAGGCAGCGAGGCCGAATCGATCAAATCGACGTACCCGCGCAAAGCCAATATGCAATGGGTCCGGTTGTCCGTGGATTCGACCACCTTGACCAGGTCCCCCGCCGCCGCCGCGTTGGGCCAGATGCTCAGGGCCTTAATGGCGGCATAACGCACGTCCGAACTGCCCGTCTTCAGGCTCTCGCGCAAAGTCGGCAGCGCCGTCTCGTCGCCCAATCCGCCCAAAGTCATCAGCAGCGCAACCCGCTGACCATCACTTCTCGCCCCTTTGTACTTCGAAAGAATCGCCTCCGTGCACTCCTGCTGCACCGAATTGCGCCGGGCCAGGGATGAGAGCACCTTGCCCACCTCGTCGGCCCGTGAAGGCTCGACGACAAAGACCAAATCCACAAGCGCCCCAATCTCGTCCTTGCCCGCCAGATCCCGAAGCGCCTTCAGCGCCTCGGCCCGCACTGCGCCGCCGTTCGTCCTTGCAGCCTCGACCAACGCGGGTGCAGATTCCACGGCGTTTCGCTCGAGCAGCGCCCGGCAGACGACGACCTTATCGGCATTGTCGCCGCGTTTTAACCGGGCGACTAAGGCCGAATTGATCTTCGCGCCTTTCATCGTTCTCAGGCTCGCCGTCGCCGCCGCCTGCTCACCGCCCGAAGCCCTCGCCGCCAGCTCGACCAGCAAAGCAACATCGGCCGTGCCGCCGAGTACACCGACGGCCTTAAGCGCCCCAATCCGAACCGCTTCCTCCGGCGACGAGCACGCCTTAACAATGTCCGTTAACGATGCGCGATCGCCCCGTGCCGACATGACGTCAATGAGAAGCACCTGCGCGTCGGCCGGCAGCTTCCTCCAATTCTGCATGCAGGTCTTGACCAACTGTTTATCTTCCGTTTCGCGCACCAACTTGAACGCAACCGGTCGAAGCACCTCATCGTCGCCGCCAAGCACGTCAACCACAAGCACGCCGCGCCGCTCGCCGTCCGACAAGACCAGTCCGCGCCAAGCTGCCGCACGTATCGCCGGCGAAGGCGCGGCCGCCATCACCTTGCGGTATAGCCCCGCCGCCTGCACATCGTCACTGGCGCTGAGACGACGCTCCGCACATTTTAGTAGCGCCTCGGCCGCCGCGATGCCCGTTTCACCTTTCGATTTCTCACACGCCGCGGCAAGCGCAGGTTCCGCATCGTCGCCGCCGATCCTACCCAGGGCCGCTGCCGCCGCAGTTGCAACCGCCGCATCTCCATCCGAAAGCAACGGGATAAGCAGCCCCACCGCGCGCGTATCGCCGCGCCAGCCCACAGAGTCAATAAGCCCCGCCTTGACCGGCCCCGATGTCTTGCCGATGGCCTCGCGAAGCGCAGTGCCCGCCTCGGCGTGCGGCATACCCTCAAGCGCGTAACGCGCCGCATGACCCACACGCTCGTCAGGCAGCAGCGCCGCCAGCGCAGGGACGGATTCGGCTGTGCCGACGATCCTCAACTGCCGGCACGCATCACATTTCTCGACGGCGCCGGCGTTCGATTGCAGCACGGCGATAAGCTGCCCTTCGTCCGCGGCCCGGACCGTGCACGCCGCAGTAACCACTCCGATTACTAATACTTGACTGAGTAGCTTCCTATTCATGAGCTGCCTTTCAAGCGTTTATGTTTTGAGCATTTGCATTTTGGATATTCGATATTGTTTCGGATTTCGAATTTCGGATTTCCGCCGCAAGGCGTCCTGTGGAGTGCTTCGGATTTCCCTATAGTCTCCACGGCGGACGCGGTGTGTAAGAAAGCAAACGATTCGCAGCATCGTCTCCGGCAAACCGCAGCTCCGCCGGGTCCCAGCGAAAATTGCGCTGCAAGGCCAGGGCGATGCCGCCGGTCAGTATGACGTTGATCGTATAGGCGGCCACATCCGGATTGCAGATCGTCGCCCGCCGGCTGCGGATGCAATCTAAGAAATTGCCCGAATGGCTGTCGGCGTAATAGACCCGCTCGTCGTCGGGCAGCAGCGGCTCTCTCAGCACGCTCGCCGGGTACGAAACGATGTTGCCGCGGTCCACCGCAATACGGCCGGTCGTTCCGACGAAGCAGGCCCCGCCGTCGGGCCCGACCGGCTCGCCCGGATACTCCGCCGAATGAACCACCACGCCATTTGAGTAATGGTAATGGATCTGGCCCTTGTCGAATTCTATGTCAATCGGTGCAGCCTCGTCGGGATTCACCGTCCACTGAATGATGTCGTAATGATGCGGGCTCCAGTTGACATCGCCCACGAACAATCCGCTCAGCGTATGCCCCGCCTCCCCGCCGAACGGACGCCACGGCAGTGGACCCAGCCACATATCCCAGTCGAATCCATCCGGCACGGCTGCGGAGTGATCCGACGTCCACGGATTCGGTATAAACGCCCCCGGCAGGCGGTAGGCGTAAACCTCTTTGAGTTTGCCTATTCGCCCGTTGCGAATCAGCTCGCAAGCCCGGCGGAATTTGCCGTCGTATTCCGACCGCTGCTGCGTTCCCGCCTGGTAAATCCGCCCATACCGCCGAGCCGTCTCTACAATCATCTGCGCCTGCCGCACCGTAATCGCCACGGGCTTCTCGCAATAGACATCCTTGCCCGACCGCATCGCCATAATCGCCATCGTCGCGGCCCAATGATAAGGTAGCGCCAACAGCACCGCATCTATATCGCTCCGGCCGAGCACCTCTCGGAAATCGCTATACTCCTTCACCCCGTCGTAGCCGGGCTGGTTGAATCGCTGGGCGTAAATCTCGTTGCATCGTTGCCAGGCGGCCATCCGCCGCTCTCGCCGCACGTCGCACACCGCCAGCACCTGCAC
>JAFGTU010000534.1 GCA_016933985.1 Sedimentisphaerales bacterium
GACGCGGAACGGGCGGCACCGGCTCCATCCCGGTCGAGGAATACGACAACCTCTACAAGCAATTCAATCCCGTCAAATTCAACGCAGATGAATGGGTACAGGTCGCAAAAGATGCCGGAATGAAGTATCTGGTCTTTACGTCGAAACACCACGACGGCTTCTCAATGTTCGACAGCAAATACACCGACTACAAGATCACCAACTCGCCCTTCAAACGCGATGTCGTAAAGGAGCTGGCCGACGCCTGCCACAAGGCCGGCCTCAAGCTCGGCTACTACTACTCGCCCGTCGATTGGCACCACCCCGACTACCGCACGGAGACACACTCCAAATACATCGAATACATGCACAACCAGCTCCGCGAAATCTGCACCAATTACACCCCGATCGACATTATATGGTTCGACGGCCTCGGCGGCTCGGCAAAGGACTGGAACTCCGAGCCTCTCTTCAAGATGATCCGCACCCTCCAGCCCCACGTCATCATAAACAACCGTGCAGGCCTGCCCGCAGACCACGACACCCCCGAGCAGAGAATAGGCAACTTCCAGAACGACCGCCCGTGGGAAACCTGCATGACAATCTGCCGCCAGTGGGCCTGGAAGCCGAAGGACGACATGAAATCACTGCAACAATGCCTCCACACGCTCATCCGAGTGGCCGGCGGGGACGGCAACCTCCTGTTCAATGTAGGCCCCATGCCGGATGGGAGAATCGAGCCCCGCCAGGTCGAACGTCTTAAGGAGATGGGCGACTGGCTCAACAAATACGGCGACACAATCTATGGAACCCGCGGCGGCCCCTTCAAGCCCGGCCCCTGGGGAGCAAGCACCTACAAAGACAACAAGATCTACGTCCACATCCTGAATCCGCCCGATGCCACCTTCCTGCTGCCCCCGATTCCCAAGAAAATCCTCTCGATAAAATTCATCAGCAATGCCGGCGGCAATGCCGAACAGACCAACGAAGGTCTCAAGATCGAACTGCCACTGACCTTCGCCCCTGTAATCGACACTATCATCGAATTAACACTCGACAGCCCGGCCGGCGAAATCGCTCCCCTTGCCCTGCCCTCAGATTCTCTTACAACCGGCAAGAAGGCTACCGCATCCAACACGTATCAGAACAATCCCGAACACTCGGCCGCAAAGGCCGTCGATGATGACGACGCCACACGCTGGGCCACCGATTACGGAATAAAACAGGCCTGGCTCGAAGTGGACCTCGGAGAAGCCACAACCTTCGACCGCGCCAAGATAAACGAGGAATACGACCGCATCCGAAAATTCGAGCTGCAATACGAAGATGGCGAGCAATGGCGAACATTCCTCGAAGGCGACAGAATCGGCGGTAATTACTCGAAGAATTTCACCCTCGTAACCGCCCGCCACGTCCGCCTGAATATTCTCGATTCGGCCGAAGGCCCCACAATCTGGGAATTTCAGCTTTTCGCACCGGAAAAGGCGGGCAGAAGAAGATGAACAGATATAGCACAGTCACACTTCTGACCCTTACCCCAACTACTTTCTACGTGTCCGACGTCTCAGCCCCGAGGTAACTGATGCAAATCCATTGGATTGATCTGACAATAATCGTTGCCTATTTGGTCGGCATAACCGGGATAGGCATATATGTCGGTCGGTGGCAGAGCGAGTCGAGCACAGGCTATTTTCTTGCGGGCCGGTCGTTAGGCTGGGCGCCGGTTGGCCTGGCCTTGTTTGCCACAAACATCTCGACTGTCCATCTGATTGGTCTGGCTTCCTCCGGATTCAGTGACGGCATGGTGATAGGCAATTTTGAGTGGCTGGCGCCGTTCCTGCTCATAACACTTGGGCTTGTCTTCGCGCCATTCTATTTCCGCACCAAGATATCGACTCTCCCGGAGTTCCTTGAGGGGCGGTACGGTGCGTGGCCGAGGACGATGCTGGCCTTTATGGCAGTGGTAGGTGCGCTTTTTATTCATATCGGCGTTACGCTCTATGCCGGCGCAGTGATGGTGCAGAACTTTGTCGATATTCCCATCACGGCTTCGATCCTGATTGTCTCGTTACTGACTGTCATTTATACGGTGTTTGGCGGGCTCAAGGGCGTGGTCGTAACAGAGTCTATCCAAACCGTGCTCTTGCTGGCCGGCTCACTGGCCGTCACGATCTTTGCAGTTCTGACACTCGGCGACACAGATATTCACAATCTGGAAGGTCTTCGTCAGGCAGCCAGGCCGGGGCAGCTCAGCATGATCCACAATGAAGGCGAGTTCGCGTGGTACTGTATGCTCGTCGGATACCCGGTGATCGGCATATGGTACTGGTGCTCGGACCAGACAATCGTACAAAGGGTGCTGGGCGCAAGAAGCGAGAGAGACGCTCAGCTCGGCCCGATTTTCTGCGGCTTTATCAAGATCCTTCCGCCTCTTATAATGGTGCTGCCCGGTGTGTTGTGCTATGTCCTGTTCAAGGACATGGTCGGTGAAAACGCCGACTCGGCCCTGATCGTATTGATAAAGGAGCTGCTGCCGAGAGGTCTTCAGGGCGTAGTCATCGCCGGACTTTTGGCGGCGTTGATGAGCACCGTCGCGGGCGCTCTCAATTCAACCGCCACGCTTGTCAGCATAGATATTGTCAAGCGCGTTCGACCGACTACGAAGGACCGCACCTTAGTACGAATAGGACGCCTTACGGCGGTGGTCGTTATGGTTTGTGCCATGCTGTGGTCCACGCAGGGCCAGCGCTTTGGCGGGATTTTCAAAGGCATCAACCAGATGATTTCGGTGCTCGCCCCGCCGATTAGTGTGGTGTTCATCTGGGGCATCTTCTGGCGTCGGGCGACCTCTATAGGGGCATTGGCGACCTTGGTGTTCGGTTTCGTCCTCGGCGGCATTGTATTTGTGCTCGACTTCCCGGCGGTCTCCGGATGCGTTCTTGGGCTTGACAGCTACGGTGAGCCCAGACAGTTGTTCACGAACACGATGAGCATGCCTTTTATGTTTCAGGCAGGCATACTCTTCGGGATGTGCAGCATCGTGCTGGTGGTCGTGAGCCTTTTGACACGTGCGCCCAGGAGCGAACAAATTGAGCGATATTGCTGGAAGAATCCGCTGGCCGTGATTACGGAGAAACCAATCAGCGGCGTCCTCGACCCGCGCATACTCTCGGCGGTACTTGTAATCATCATGGCTATCTGCTACTACATATTCGCATAGACGATGGCTCGCCTGGAACGGCAAAGAAATGAAGGCTACAAACCGCCCCAACGGCGAAAAATACATAAAACCCGAATTCCAAAACGGCTGGACATTGTTACCCGATAGCCCCCCAAGAAGCCGCGAACGCGCGTTTAGCCTCTGTCCGACGGTGCGGATGGCTGGGCCAAGTCATTACAGGTGCGTCCCTATCGATCCCAAGTCCGCAGCACTGCATACGTTAAGCAGGATAGAGACGAAATGGAAGTGCTCTTTACGCTGCCGGCCCATCGGTATGAACGCGGAAGCATGCTAATCACCAGCAACCTGCCGTTCTCAAAATGGGAGGTGATCTTCAAGGACCCAATGACCACGGCGGCCGCGATAGACCGGCTTGTGCATCACAGCGTCGTCCTGGAGCTGAATGTGCCGAGCTACCGGGCCGAAGAGGCTAAAAAGAGAAGGAAACAAGATACGTAGTATCCAGACTCCTGTCCCCTATAGGGGGTATCCCAGAGGAGCTTATACTATACGAAGGATGTTACCAGTAAACGGTAGAAATACTTGTCGTCAGAGAGAATTTATTATTGAAGTTAGACCTGCCGTGTCGCAGAATCCACGGGCGGAGCTTATCGCAGGTCGGCCGCAAGTTTTATTTCTTTCATCCAGCAGTAGAGAACGGGGACGATGAGCATGGTCAGTATTTCGATTGTCATCCCGCCGAAGGAGGGGATCGCCATCGGAACCATAATATCACTGCCACGTCCGGTTGACGTAAGCACCGGGAGCAATGCGAGTATCGTCGTTGCTGTGGTCATAAGGCAAGGCCGAATCCGCCGCCGGCCCCCGGCAATCACGGCCTTACGGACATCAGCAATGCTCTCAACTTTCCTCTTGCTGAACGACTGCTGCAAATACGTGCACATCACTACGCCGTCGTCGGAAGCAATTCCGAATAATGCCAGGAATCCCACCCATATCGCAACGCTCAAATTTATCGGGTGCATCTGGAAGAGCTCGCGCATATTGACGCCGAACAAGCTAAAGTCGAGGAACCACGGCTGCGCGTACGCCCATATCATCAAGAATCCGCCGGCCCAGGCTACAATGATGCCTGAGAACACCATAAAGGTCGTTGTCACCGATTTGAACTGCAAATACAAAATCATGAATATACTGAAAAGTGCCAGCGGCACCACCACCGTAAGGGTCCTCTGTGCCCGTATCTGGCTTTCATACGTGCCGGCAAATGAATAGCCGACACCCGGCGGAACGATCAGCTCGCCCGATGCAATCTTGTCGTTGAGAAATTTTTGGCACTGGTCAACCACGTCCACTTCCGCGAATTTAGGCTTTTTGTCAAAGAGGACGTAGCTTGTCAAAAAGGTGTCTTCGCTCTTTATCATTCGCGGCCCGGCCACATATCGAATATCCGCCAACTGAATCAGCGGTATTTGAGCGTCACCCATTGCAGGCACCAAAATCTTGCCAAGCGTTTCTATCTGGTCCCGGAGCTCCCTCAAATACCTCACTCGCACCGGATAGCGCTGCCTGCCCTCCACCGTTGTCGTGATGCCCGCGCCGCCGACCGCCACTTCGATGACGTCTTGAATCATGCGAATACTTATGCCGTATCTCGCTATCGCCCGGCGGTCGATGTCGATCTCAAGGTATGGCGTACCCACAACGCGGTCGGCGATTACTGCGGAGGCTTCAACACTCGGCACCTCTTTTAACAGCCGTTCAATATCGAGTCCGAACCTCTCGATCGTCTTCAAATCCGGCCCCTTCACCTTCACCCCCATCGGCGCACGCATTCCGCTCTGCAGCATAACTACCCTCGCGGCAATCGGCTGTAATTTCGGCGCGCTCGTCGTCCCGGGTATTTGCCCAGCCTGGATAATCTCATCCCAGATATCATCGGGACTCTTGATGTGCTCGCGCCACTGCCTGTAGGGTCTGCCGGTTTCATCCGGTATTAAACTGCCGGTTGCATCGCGCACGAAGTCCTTTGTTTTGCTATCGTATTTGAACCGAATGGGCCTGCCGTCTTTGTCCAAGATATATTCCGGCTTGTAGTTGATTACCGTCTCAATCATCGAGATCGGCGCCGGGTCCAGAGCCGTTTCGGCCCTGCCAATCTTGCCCACAACCAAATCGACCTCCGGTATCGACTGGAACGCTTCATCCTGCTTGGCTACAATATCGAGCGCTTCCCCTATTGATGCGTGCGGCATCGTGGTCGGCATATACAAAAATGACCCCTCGTCCAAAGGCGGCATGAACTCCTTGCCGAGCCCCGACCATATAAACCATCCAATCACGATAATGACAATCGGGGCAGACAAAAAAAGGAGCTTGTGACGCAGGCACCACCCCAAAATCCGCGGATACGCCTCCTGAAACAGCCGGAAGAATAAAAGCAATCCGCCTATAAGCGCAACTACAAACACAAGGTTCTTCCCAACTCCGTTCTCGACGCCCAACGGCAACCAATGCTTCGTAAGAATTATACCGACAAAAACCATTGCTGCGATATTCATTGCCTTCGGTGCCCAGCCGGCCGCCCTGTTGCCCAATCGCTCGTGCAGCAGATGATAGGCGCCGATACAGATCACGATTACGGCCGCCCACCATGCAAACAATATCCACGTCGCAACACCGCAGCCAAGCAGAACCGCGCCTAATATTTTCCTGCCTGCCTTCCTCAAACCGCTGCCCCTGGTGAACAAGAAGTGGGCCGCAGGCGGGATTATCGTCAACGCCACTATTATCGAGGCGATAAGGCAGAACGTCTTTGTCCATGCAAGGGGCTTAAACAGCTTGCCCTCTGGGCCGGTCATTGTAAACACGGGCAGAAAGCTCACAACGGTCGTCGAGACGGCGGTCAATATGGCGCTTCCAACCTCGCTGGCCGCATTATACACCGCCTCCAGTCTGTTATCCTCCGGCCCGCATTCGTCTAAATGCTTGAGAATATTTTCACAAATGATTATCCCCATATCCACCATTGTTCCGATGGCTATGGCTATTCCCGATAACGCCACGACATTGGCATCGACGCTGAATGTCTTCATCGCTATGAAGCACATCAGGACCGCCAGCGGCAGCAGCCC
>JAFGTU010000535.1 GCA_016933985.1 Sedimentisphaerales bacterium
GAAATACTATCGCAACAATCTGTGCAATACCCATAATCTGCTGGAGGCGATGGAGGCCGCCGGCGTCGAGAAGTTCGTCTTCAGCAGCACGGCCGCCGTTTACGGCACCCCCAAAGAGATACCGGTTACCGAAGACTGCCCGAAAGAGCCGATCAATCCCTATGGCCAGACAAAGTGGGCCGTCGAGAGGATGTGCCACTATCAAAGCCGAACGGGGAAGCTGCGATATGCGGCGCTGAGATACTTCAACACATGCGGCGCAGGCTGCAACGCTCAGCTCGGCGAGGACCATCGCCCAGAATCCCACCTGATCCCGCTGATAATCCGGGCCGCAATGGGTAAACGCACCGAGATAACCATCTTCGGAACCGACTACGACACCCCAGACGGAACGTGCATCCGCGACTACATCCATATCGACGACTTATGCAGGGCCCATCTTCTCGCCCTCGATAAGCTGCGAACAGGCACAGAATTGGTTTACAACCTCGGCAACGGCAACGGATACTCCGTCAGGCAAGTCATCGAAACCGTCCGGAGAGTATCGGGCAAAGATTTCAATGTAGTCGAAGCCGAACGCCGCCCCGGCGACCCGCCTGTCCTCACCTCCGACGCCACAAAGGCAAAGAAAGAACTCGCCTGGCAGCCCGAAAAACCCCGCCTCGAAGATATGATCGAAAGCGCATGGAAATGGCACAACGAATATCCCAACGGCTATCCGGATTGAAATTATAGAGAATTACATGAACATATCGGAGATGAGCTTGTGCAAAAGATAAGGGACAAAGTCAAAGCGTTTCTTGCCGACAACAAGATGGACCCGGCTGATATCGACATCGAGCACGTGTCCGGACTCTTCATAGAGGAAATGAAGTTGGGTCTGGCCGGCAAAAAAAGCTCACTCGCAATGCTGCCGACCTACATCGAAACCGAGCAAAAAATCCCCCTCAACAACCCCGTCATCGTCATGGACGCCGGAGGAACCAACTTCAGGACCGCGCTGGTATCCTTCAACCGGGACGGCAACCCAAGAATCGAGAACCTCAGGCTCTTTCCCATGCCCGGAATAAAAGAGCAAGTGGGAAAGCAGGAGTTCTTTGGTACGATGGCAGGGTATCTCGATGAAGTCATCGACAAAAGCGCCAACGTTGGTTTCTGTTTCTCGTACCCCATTGAAATCTTCCCCAACAAGGATGGAAAGGTCCTGTTCTTCTCCAAGGAAATAAAGGCCGACGAGGTCGCCGGCCAGATGATCGGAGAGAATCTCAATGTCGCCATCGCCGCCTCCGGGCAAAGGGATAAGAAGCGGATTGTACTGCTCAACGACACCGTCACCACCCTGCTGGCCGGCAGGGCCAGCGCAGCGGGCAGGTCGTTCGGAACCTACATCGGCTTCATCCTCGGGACCGGCACAAACTGCTGTTACGTCGAGCGCAACAAGAACATAACCAAGACCCAAAACCTCGACCCCGCCAAGAGCCAGATAGTCAACGTCGAATCAGGCGGGTTCGGCAAGGCCCCGCAGGGCAAGATAGACAAGGAATTCGACAACTCCTCGCTCAATCCGGGCATGTACACATTTGAAAAGATGGTTTCCGGCGCCTATCTGGGCCCCTTGAGCCTCTGGACCCTCAAGGCAGCCGCCGATAACGCCCTTTTCTCTGAAGATTTCGCAGAAAAAATCAAAAACGTCGAACAAGTCACCACAAAAGACATCAACGAGCTGATCTCACTGCCCGAAGGCCGCCAAGGCCCCTTCTCCTCGGCCTTAAAGGTGGCAAGCGAAGACGACATCCAGACGGCCTGCCGCCTCATCGACCGGCTGATCGAACGCGCCGCAAAGCTGGCCGCAATCAAGCTGTCCTCCGCCGCAATCAAGGGCGACCGGGGCCGCGACCCAGCCCACCCCGTCTGCATCGTTGCCGAAGGAACAACCTTCTACCACCTCAGATACCTGAAACAGCGGGTCGAGTATTACCTCAAGGACTATCTCGAAAACCGCAAGGGCATATACTACGAAATAATGAACGTCGAAAACGCAACCCTAATCGGAGCGGCAATCGCAGGCCTGACAAATTAACGGCCTCAAAATGAATTAGGCACTCTAACCGAACTCGACCTGTCATTCCGAGCGAAGCCGAGGAATCTACTCAAGTAGCTTCGCGAAGCGATTCCTCTTCTTGAAGTCAGGTTTTGTTAGAGCCTATTAGTTAGACGTCTGGTCCTTGTCATTCCGGGCTTGACCAGGAATCCAGGGTGCAGCCGGAGGAATCTCGCGTTACTGCAACCGACATCAACTGTGAGTTTAACCAAATGCAAGAGAAAACCGAATTCGTAAGATTAGTGGGAAACGAACGGCGGGTCGGATCACGCCTCGCCGATGTCTCACGACATTGGCACGGCGATAAGGAGCACTTTGTCTTTATCAGCCCGCACGATGACGATGCCGTCCTCGGCGCCGGCCTGCTAATCCAATTAGCCAAGCGAGAGGACGTGCCCGTGCACATACTGATCGTCACCGACGGCAGCATGGGCTACTGCAGCC
>JAFGTU010000536.1 GCA_016933985.1 Sedimentisphaerales bacterium
CGCCTACGGCTATCGCGATGACCAGTACCTCAAACTCAGAATCTTCAATTTACATAACTCAACCTATGCATTATTCGGATGAACCCTTTATTGGGAAAGGAAGGAAGATCAAGAGTATTTCCACGTTGGATCTGCAGAAGTACAAGAGAAAGCTACAATCTAACCATGGCTCAGCTAATAGACTCAACATTCACCTAGGCGCGATGAAGGCGTTGTTTCATTGGGCAAGAAGAAATGATGTTCTTCAGGATATCCCGAACATAGATGCTGTATCAAGGAGCAAGATAGTCCGCCATGAGATGTACACATTTAGCTCCAACCAGATCAAGAAGTTGCTTCAGGCTGCGAATTCCAAGATGAAGGCGATGATACTGCTTGGCTTGAATTGCGGATTTGGATGTACTGATTGCGCTCGACTTAAATGGACAGATATTGACTTTGATAATGGAAGGGTCCAGCTTCCCAGGAGTAAGACGGGCGTTTCACGAAATTTGCCATTGTGGCCTGAGGCAATGAGAGCACTAAAGAAAGTACCAAAGTCAGGACAATTAGTGTTTTACACGGAGGAGGGATATCCCTGGGTCAGGACAGTACTCAAAATCAAAGAAGATGGCAATGAACGATATACGACCGTAAATGCCGTGACCTCAATGTTTGCCAGGCTATTGAAGAAGACCAGGATTGAGGTTCAAAGAGGCACTGGATTCTACGCACTTCGGCGAACTGCCGCAACATTGGCCGCCAAGTCAGGAGATCCCTTTGCAGTACAGAGGCTTCTTGGGCATGTCAATCTGGATATGGCCACAAGATATGTGCAGGACGTTTCTGAGCAGACTGACCGCGTTATCGAGAATAGCAGAAAGTACTTGCTTCTGAAAGAGGATGTTGCCTGATTCTCATTGTGGTCCTTGCGAATGACTTATCATCAAGTCTTGATTGGCACAAAGTCTTTCGTGAGAGTTCGAGCAGGCTAGAACACAACTGTAGTGACTATATATGTCGCGATATCCTGAGTACTGTTAACCGTGTTTAGAACGACAAAAGTAGTATCTTTCTGGAAATTGCGCTAAAAATTGGATCGTTTGAACTTCGCAGGGGTTTCACCGGTTGCCTGATGAAATACCCGAGTGAAGTATTGTACGTTTGCAAATCCGGACTCTCGGGCTACACGTTTAATGGGCATGTTGGTCGATGACAGTAACTCTTTTGCTCGGGCGATCTGAACGCGTTTGATCTCCTGATGGATAGTGCAGCCAATTACCTTTCGGACACGGAACTGGAGCGTGGTGCGGGGGATTTTGACATGTTCCATGACATCCATGGCAGTTACGGGGCGACAGGCATTGCTCCGTATGAAACGAACGGCTCGAACGACCTTAGCGTCGTCAGTGGCCAATACATCTGTGGAACGACGGGCAATGACTCCCAAGGGCTCAATTTCTGGAAGTCTCTTTGGAACAGGCTTGCCCACCATCAACCGCTCCAGAAGCACTGCGGCCTCATATCCTACTCGTTCGCTGTTCAGGTCAATACTGCTCAACGGCGGAATGGATAAGCTACAAGCGTATTCATCATTTTCGCAGCCGATAACTGCGACTTGGTCGGGAACGCTAAGGCCCGCCCGCCTACAGGCATCAAGGACTTGCAGGCCGCAATCATCGTTGACGGTCAGGATGCCCACCGGTGTTGGCAGTGCAAGGAGCCATTCTACTATGCGATCCTGTTCCTTTTCCCAAGCGGGAGAACGCAGATCGCCACGGCGCAGGATAAATTGGTTGTAGCTGGACGCGACTTTTTCGACACATTGCCTGAAGTATTCCTGTCGCACGTCAAATCCTCGGTGATAACCACGCCGGTACCAACAGAGGCCAAAGTGCTTGAAACCCCGCTGCAGGAGATGGTGGGCTGCCAGCCGAGCGACGGCCTTATTGTCGGCTCCGATGAACGGAAACGGCAGGTGTGGCAGCGTGCTGCGCAGGTTTACTACGGGAACGCCCACCTCAGCAATAACGTTTGCTGTCTTTATATTGTCAATTCTTGCGATGATACCATCGCCTTTCCATTTCTTGAGCCATGATGGAGGCGGTTCGCCCAGGCCCTGAGGGTGAAAGTAGGTGGACCAGTTGCCCCGCTGGCGATTGTACCTTGCGATGCCTCGTATCACTCCCCGGCCATAGGCCCGGGCCGTTTCGACCAGAATAGCTACATGACGCATAATCAGTCCCAGAGTTCTTATCGCAATCACGACTGTTGTCTATAAGTATAAAGAATTTATCACTTTGTTCAAAGCTTTTTTCTTCTTGGGATAACATAATCATCGATACAATCAACTGTATACAGATAGGGAATGACCTTGGACATCGATGGCTTAGGGACTGGCAGATATGGAATTTATGGGACTACATGTTGCCATCTGGATGGTGTTGGTCGGCTACCTCGCGGGCATGTTGCTGCTGGGCTGGTACAGTAAACGAGGAACTGGCAGCCAGGAGGGCTATCTGCTCGGCAATCGGCGTTTCGGCTCGGCGATGATGATTATGCACTCTTTTGGAGCAGGCACACACCCAGGCGCCCCTGCGGGCGTAATCAGCAAAACCGTATCCAGCGGGGCCTCGGGGATCTGGGTATCCTGGATGTGGATGTTCGGCACGCCATTCTATTGGCTCATCGCTCCTGTTATTCGGCGCATGCGTCTTCTCACCATGGCGGATTACTTCGAACAGCGTTTTGGTCGTGTTGCCAGTATTTCTTATGTGTTCGTCGCTACTGTCGGTATGACGGTAATGCTGGCGAGCGTGCTGTTGGCGACTACACGCACCGTGCAAGGCATCATGGGTAAGACCGGCACACGAGAGAGCGATATATGGTTCTTCGGTATCTTACTGGCGATCACAATCGTGTTTGTCATTTACAGCTACTGGGGCGGGATTGTAGCGGCGATTCGCACGGACATGATACAAGGCCTGATGATTATTGCCCTTTCTTTTGTTGCCATCCCGGCGGCCTTACAAATGGAAGAGGTCGGAGGGCTCGATGGAGTGCGTCGGACGCTGGCAGAAAGTAATCCCGGTTATCTTCGACTATTCGATGCGCAGCAATTCAATTGGGCTACGGTACTATTGCTCAGTATTAATGCACCTTTGAGCATGCTGGCCATGCCGCATCTTATGAGTGTTTGCGGAGCCGGACGTACCGAATGGGAAGGACGCGTTGGTTTTACCTACGGAAATGTGCTCAAGCGGCTTTGTACGATCGGTTGGTGTATATTGGGGCTGTGTTGGCTGGCATACCTGATCAAGTCTCAGACGGAGATTCATCCGGACGCAGCCTTCGGTGATTCTATTCGAATGTTGCTTTCTCCTTTGCTCCAGGGGGTGATGTTGGCTTGCGTCATGGCTGCTGCTATGTCTTCCGGAGACGCGGTACAGGTCACCTTGGGCGGGTTGATTTCGCAAAACATCTACCGGGTCTATATCAACAGCAGTGCCCAAGAGGGCGAACTTGTGCGTGTCACTCGTCGTGCCGGGTTGGTGGTGGCCCTGACAGCCGCAGTTATTGCCGTACTTATGCGAAGCAGTGTAGTCAAAACGATTTTGGATTACCTCAACATTTTGGGGTTGATAGGTATTTCCGTGGCTATGGGGTTGGTCTGGCGACGCATGAACACCAGCGGAGTAGTCGTTAGCGCTGCGCTGGCGATAGTCGCTTTTGTTGTAACACGCTACATACTGGGCTGTAGCCGAGAAGTAGTAACGGCTTTGCCTCTTCTTGCAGGGGTGGCAGGAGGCATCGCAGGCAGCTACTTGACCCGGCCACCGTCTCGAGAGCAGGTTGAAGAGTTCTACAAGAGAATCTACGTTCCCATTGGCAGGGAGAAGCAGTTGGAGCTGTCTTTAGCCGAGGTCGTACCTCCTGAAAAGCGTCTTTTAACCGGCGCAGGGCTTTTCATTATCAGGCCGTCGCGTCAATCTTTGGCGGGATTCGTAGTGACCTTGGCAATATCCGTCGGGGCGGTTCTATTTATGATGACCTTACTTAAATGACAGGATGACATGAGTATTATACATGGAGACAAGAATCAAATGCCGGCCAGTGTAGGCTTGATTGGAGTCGGTTTAGTTGGCACGGTTTTAGCCGAGCATTTCCTGGCGAACGGCTTGGAAGTAATCGGGTACGATGTTGATGCCGAACGGCTCGATTGCCTAAAGCGGATGGGCGGATCTTGTGCAAAAGCACTTGCGGAGATAGCCGAAATAGTGAATCATGTCGTACTTTCATTACCTGATACTACTGTGGTACGCGAGGTAATCGAAGGGGCAAATGGCATCCTGACCGCCGCAAGAAAGCCTTCCTACATAATTGATACGACCACCGGAGATCCCGATGATATTGTTGCCCTGGCCGAGAAGCTTGCCCAGAGTCAAGTTTCACTTCTGGATGCTACGATCTCCGGAGCCAGCAGCCAGTTAGAGAAACGCGAGGCGGTCTTTATGGTAGGTGGCGAGCGTGCTGCGTACGAGGCTTGCGCCTGCCTGTTGCAACTGCTGGCGGACGAGGTGTTCTATCTCGGCCCGCCGGGATGCGGATCAAAAGCCAAATTGGCCACAAACCTGGTGTTGGGTCTGAACCGGCTGGTGCTGGCCGAGGGGATGGTATTTGCCGAGAGACTCGGGCTGCCGCTTGATACTTTTCTGAAACTTCTCAGGGTCAGTCCCGCCTATTCGGTTGCTGTGGATGTGAAGGGAGAGAAAATGCTAAACAATGATTTCGAACCCGTGTCACGAATCCTACAACATCACAAGGATGTCTCTCTCATCCTGAAACACGCGAAAAAACACAACCAGCATCTGCCACTGTCCAGTGTTCATCTTGGAATCCTGGAAAAGGCGATAGCAGCCGGGGACGGTGGGCTGGACACCAGCGCGGTAATAAAAGAAATAAGGCGAGAAGGATCAACACATTCAATCCCGAATATACCTGTGAAAGGAACATCATATGAGCACAAACAAGACTCATTCACGGCGCAGTTTTCTTAAAAACGCGGTTCTGACAAGTGCAGTCCTGTGTTCAGGCAGGAACGTTTTGGGGGCCAACAATGACATTCGCGTTGCGATAATCGGTCTCGGCAACAAGGGTCGCGGCCACCTTGAGACTTTCGATGAGCTCGACGGTGTTCGCATCGCCGGGCTGTGCGATGTCGATCCCAGGCGGTTAAGCGAGCGGGGCAAGGATTTCAAGGACAAGGGCGCGTTCTTTACGACGGATGCGAGGAAGATCATTGATCGCAGGGATATCGATGCCGTGGTTATCACGACATGTGATCATTGGCATGCACTGCTGGCGGTGTGGGCATGTCAATCTGGCAAGGATGTTTACGTCGAGAAGCCGGTCAGCCACAACATTCTCGAAGGCCACAAGATGATTCAGGCTGCGAAGAAGTTTGGTCGCATCATGCAGGCGGGCACGCAGTATCGCAGCGATGAGGGTCTGGCTCAGGCGGTCGAGTATGTGCAGAGCAGCAAACTCGGCAAGATTCTTCGCGCGCATGTGCTGTGGTATGAGTTTCGGCCCGGCATTGGTCGCGTGGCGCCATATACTCCGGACTGGCTGGATTATGATCTGTACTGCGGACCCGGCGAACTCAAGCTGCTGCGACGCAAAGAACTGCATTATGACTGGCACTGGCTTTGGAATACCGGCACGGGCGATCTGGGCAACAGCGGTATTCA
>JAFGTU010000537.1 GCA_016933985.1 Sedimentisphaerales bacterium
CCTTGCTCGAAAACCAGGGCATAAGCCCCGATATAAGCAACCGTAGCAATGCCGGCCTCAGCCGACAGAAGCGACAACGCCAGAAACACGCAAGCAAGAACGACCCCGCCGACGCCCCCTTCCCGACGCCATCTATCGTGCATCAGCACCGCCAGCAGCCCGAAGAACAGCGCTATCACCGCGTTCCTATTCGCCACAAACGCAACGGGAAAGTAGTTGGTCTCGTCCAGCACATACAGCAGCCCCGCCAGCCCGGCCATCCAAGCCGGCCCGCCCAGCCGCCGATAGAGAACCGCCAGCACAAACGCCGCCCCGCCGAACCACAAAATGCTGTGCAAGTGCTGCAGCGCCGCGCTATTGGGATAGAGCTGGTAGTCAAGCCACATGGTGAAGCTCGTCACCGGCCGCCAAAACGATATTCGGCAGTCAGGGTCCGTCCACCACGGCACTGCTCCGTAATCTTTAACCTTCTCGACGCCCTCGTCGTCCATGAAGAACGCATAAAGCCCGGACATTGCCTCGGAAAGACTGGCGGTCCCCTTGAAGAGTCCACCGACCTCCCCCATCCGGCCGCTCTCCTCGGAAGACGCGAGAAACCTCGCGCGGAACATCATATCGTCGAGAAACCAGCCATGCCCAAGGGCCGGAAGCATCACGACAACCGCCATAACCGCCAGGACAATAGGCACACGCCGGCTTGCCAGCCGGTCCCTCAGGATTTGGAAGAATCTTTTAGCCATGCACAATCGTCGCTTCTACTTGTATCGGCGCATCGCAAGGCTCACGATGCGGTCTATAAGCTCCTCGTGAGACAGTCCCGCCTTTTCAGCGGACTCGGCCACGTCCTCCCCGTACGCCAGGTCCGGGTTCGGGTTGGCTTCGAGCACGACGATTTCACCGGCCGGAGTCAGCCGGATGTCTATTCGCCCGTAGTCCCGAATATGCAGCAGGCGATAAACCCTCCTGCAAACGCGCTCGAGCCGCCTCAGCACCCCCGGCTCAAGCTCGGAGAATCCGAACGTAATATTCCACTTCTCCCGGTACTCCTTGTTCCACTTGACGCGATAGGTCGCAAGCGCAGGCCCCTCGTCACCCTGCCGATTGAAGAAGCATTCGCGAGGAGGATATACGGCAAGCCGTTTGTTGCCCGATACCGTGACATAGAGCTCCCGCCCCTCGATATATTCCTCGGCAATAACCGGCTGCTCCCACCGCTGGTGAACGAACCCGGCCCGCTCGGCCAGCGCCTCCTCATTATAGACAAGCGACGCATTCGAGATCCCCTCGGAGCCGTCCTCGAAAGCGGGCTTAACCACCAGCGGATAACGAATCTTCTTAGGCACGCGAATCGGACGCCCCGTCGGCAGCGCCACGAAGCCGGGAACCCGTATCCTGTGCCGGCTCAGCAGGTCCTTGCAAAGGGCCTTGTCCCGGCACAGCATCATCGCCCTGACCGTGCTGCCGGTGAACCGCAGGCGAAGAAGCTCGAGCAGACCGGCAAGATTCTTGTCCAGCCGACGGTCGCCGGCGAATTGCTCGGTAAGGTTGAACACCAGGTCGGGCTTGTGCTCGGTCAGCGTATTCACAAGCTCGCCGACGTCCTCCATCACCCCCAGCGCCGAGACCGCGTGGCCGAGGTGACGCAGAGAGTCGATAACGTGATACTCCGTTATGGGCAGAGCAGGAGGCTCTTTGAAATCCGGATCGTCCGCTGGAACCGTTGCTTCATCAACCAGAACCGTGATTTTCAATCGTCGGGCCGTCACTTGTGATTCTCCCTGAGAAAACGCAGCTCATCGCCCGCTATCGCGGTGACCAAAGAGGCCATCCCTATGATATTATCCGCCTCGGAGCTTCGCGCCCGCAGGCCGAGGGCGTCGCACCGGCTGATTAAACGGTTAATAAGCTGGTAAATATCGTATTTCCTGTGGCTCGTCCATTTTGCAACGTAATCGGCAATCAGGCGGCGATGCGCCCGCAGGACCTTTGAGGCCTTCTTAGCCGAGCCGCCCGCGCCGTCCGTCGCAAACAAGGCCCTCAGGCTCTCGTCGTAATAACCCAAAAAGGAGCTGCCCAGCTCCCTGCGTCTCCGCTCGTAGTAAGCGGCTAAGGTCGAGACCATCCGCGAAGCCGCCCACGGCGGACGCTCACGAACGACGATCTTGGGGGCCTGCCCGCCTATCCTCTTCATCAGGCCATCGACGTATCGCAGCTTGTTGACGGCCGGCCAGCCCCTGTACTTCTCCTGCCACCTGCTCTCGGGCGCAAGCCACACCCCGAACGTCTCGGCAAAATCCTCGTCCGGGTGCGACTGCGCGTAGCTATCCTGCAGGTGGATCACGTATCGCCTTGAATAAGGCTTGTAGTAATAGCTGTCCGAGTAGTTCGCCGTGAACGTGCCGAACAGCTCCCGCCACCGCGTCTTTTTGAACAGCTCGTAGGCGTAATTCAAGGCATGCCCGCACTCATGCCGCAGCAGCTTCATGCACACATCGTCGGCCCCGCCCTCCACCTCAAACATCATCCGATGCTCAATAGCCTTGAGCCGCCGGTGCGCAAGCCAGAACGGAATCCCGATAATCGGCGTCTTGTCCGGGCAGAGCCACTCATCGGCAAGATAGCAAGGAGGGTGAAACCCAATGCCCCTAGCGGCCAGCTCCTCGTACAGCCTGTTCACAAACGGCTCAAGAATCGAGCCGGGCACCTGCAAACCGAGGTCCTTGATCCTGGAGTTAAGGATATCCTCATCCGAGGCCGCTTCCCAGTCTATTGTATGCACAGCCTTCTTCACGGACATTTTCGTTCCAACCAGCACCTGTCCAACAGTCAGCAATCGCCCCCGCCCGACCCGCTCCAGACCGGCCGGGAACACAAACGAGATTTATAGCAACTTCCCCACCACTTTGCAACCCGATTACCCCCACAATTGCTACCCAAATCTGAAATCTGAGATCTTGGATCTTAAATCCATCCCCCACATCCACCAAACTCAAAACCAAGAACTAAAAACTCAAACCTAAAATTCCCCTCGCCAAAGACGAACACCGCCACGCCAAAATCATCCAGCAAATAATAGACCTGATAGAAAAAACCCTCTAACCCGCCCACCGCAGTCCCGACGTGTCGGGATTGGTTAACATATCGTATAGAGCAGCCGCGAGGCGTGCAATTAGAATATTGCGTAAAGACCATTATTAAGACCGGCCAAAGCCAACCCTCAAACACAATTACTGTTGTCTTATGATTTGCCGGCAAGTGTGCGGGTGGTGGATTACATTTCTTGGATAATCCTCTTAAATGGATCTAATGCAGGATGCTCAAAATCCCAAGCCCTTTCACGCGATGCTAATCCGATAGGCAAACCGGCATAGTCATTTTTCCCTGCTAAAAAACAATGAAGCTTGTTTTTGTGAATACGAGGGAATTGTTCACCTTTTGCCTTTGCACATTCCAAATAATCATCCACACATTTCAATAATGGATCTTTTTCGACCATCGAAAGACAGAGGTCTTCTAATCGCCCATCTTTATGCTGAGGGCCGGGAAAAATCATAAATGCAGTTTTCAAGGCAGAATTTTGTGTGTACTCAAAAGGCTTTTGAGGCACCGGCAAATTTGCCTGCCCCATAGAATGTATAATGCTGGCAGTTGCAGCTTTAGCATCCGTTTCAGCATCACGAGCTATTACAATAGTCTCGACGTTATCATAAGATTCGTCGTTAGCTAACAACTTGAGAAAATTCGTTAATTCATTAATACCACCAAAATCCATAACCTGAAAGTCTATTTCATGCCCGCGTCGAAAGTGTCTACATGCCCATACAAGGAATAGTTCAGCATCTCGGCCTTCAGCAAGAAGAAGTTTTTGGGCGGTTATCTGTTCGGGTTTTGACAAATTATCTTACCTCTAGATTTGTTTCTATTGCAGTGCCGATCATGTCATAATTTGAAAGTTTGGCGGATATTTCATCGTCTTTTCGATGGAGGCGGATATATCTGAAATCCTCTGGCATTTCGGAAAGCCCTTCGTGTGCTGCCTGAAGGCATTCATAGCTATGAGTAGTGGTGATAAGCTGGCAATCATATTTGCGTAGTGCTTTGCCAAGAGCCTTCCATATCTTGGGCATAATAGAATAATGAAGACCGTTTTCTATTTCATCAAGAAGAATGACGCGGTTAGGTGAATGCGTGATAGCCACTATAAGAGCCAAAAGTTTTTCCATGCCTTCACCCATAAAATTGATTGGAAGAGTACTCGTGAGGCCTTTGAGTTTGCCATGAACAAGTGAGCTTGGGCCTTCTGCGATGATTTTAAGCCTTTCAAGACGAGGCTCAATTATCCTGAGAAATTCAATGGCTTCATTTTCCCGATCTTGTTTCGCTAAAATGCTGAATTGCTTTGCAATTTCATCTGGTGGGTTGTGCTCTTTACTTGACAAAAAACTGGCCAACTGTAGTGGAATATTAGCAGGTTGTGTTTGACTGAAAACTGTAGGGCGGTTTTGATTGTTGGGGTCACAGAAATGATGTAGAATGATTTTTTTCCCTGATTTGGCGTCATATTCAATTTCCACAGCTACAGTAGTAAGTTTCTCGTCTGTAGATATTTGCTGTTCTTCAGGTTGGAGCCTCATTGAAGGTGGAGGTGCAAATTCTCGATTAAACCGAACAGTTATTTGTTCAGGCGTGCCATTTTTAGCTAAAGAAACAAGGATTTCCCTATCCTTAGTATAATCGCAGAATATTGGGCTCCATATAGCTTCTGTCGTTAGAGTAATTTGTTTAATTCCGCGCCGACTATATTGATTTAGAACCATGCCTGGATTGCGTTGATCCAGGAAAAGAAAAAGAGCTTCAAGCAATGACGTTTTCCCGACGTTGTTTCGACCTGAAATTAGTGTTATGCGGCCAAGTTCGGGAATGGTGAGGCTCTTGAAGCATTTGAAATTTCTAATCACAACATCTGATATCATTTTAATGTGTCCTTTGAAATGAAGGTGTCGTCAGTATTCTTCTGAGTATAGTATAAAGTAAAAGTGGATTGTGCGTGGTTTTGGAAGATTTGTCAAATCTTTTTCCCGCAACAATGAGAGGATGAGAGGTAATAAAACCCCGTCCGATGGAGTAAAACCTCGAAATGATGAGGAAATCGGGTTGAACACGGTACTGAACAAAGCTTTCGATCTTCTCTGTCAATTTGGGGAATCCCATTCGACTTCCGCTTCCACAAGCTTAGGGGGCACTCAGGGCAACAAAAACCTAAGCGAAGCTCTCCATGTTCTTTTCACAGTTTGTTTGTGTCTGGTCGCGGAGTAGTTCGACCCAACCGGCAGGATTATGTTTTTCGTTGATCGCTTCATGTGCTGCCACCTTCTTTTTATGTGGTTTCCAGATATGCCCGGTTTTGTGTATTCGTTCCAGATAACACCCCACCGGGCCGCTTTCCCAATAGCGTATCCAGTCTATCCCGAAGGTGCAGGATTTCCAGCATTGTTTTGAAAATATTTCAGGACAGACTAATAGCAAAATGCTGGATTCCTGCCAGAGTTTACCCCTTGGGGGCAGGAATGACAACGAGAAGATTGACGCAGCGGACAATCCTTGTAATCGAGTGCTGGTTCCATATAATAGGTCGATTGTGGTTTTAACCGATGTAATAGTCCAAAGGAAACGCAAGTATGGCCAAGATTACCAAACTCGACGACATCGTATCGCTCTGCAAGCGGCGGGGATTCATATTCCAGTCCAGCGAGATTTACGGCGGCTTAGCGAGCTGCTACGACTACGGGCCGCTCGGCGTCGAGCTTAAAAACAACGTCAAGAAGGCATGGTGGAGAACCGTCGTCCAGATGCGGGACGACGTCGTCGGCCTGGATTGCTCGATCCTGATGCACCCGATGGTCTGGAAGTCCTCCGGCCACGCAGACAAATTCGCCGACCTGATCGCCGAATGTAAAAAGTGCAACACCCGCACCCGCGTGGACCACCTCAAAGACAAAGACGCCGACCAGGCCGCCCAGCACACCGAGCATATCGCCATCGACGCGGCCCAGGCCCAGCCGCACGACCTGACCGCCAAGGTCTGCCCCAACTGCGGCGCCGTCGGCCAATTCACCGAGCCCATGCCGTTCAAGCTGATGTTCGAGACGCAGATGGGCGC
>JAFGTU010000538.1 GCA_016933985.1 Sedimentisphaerales bacterium
ACAGGCTGGATACGGGCCGTGGCGGCGGATTTCCGCCTCGTCTCCCAAATGGGCCTGGGCGAAACAGGCATTCTCACCTCCGCCAGCGACTATCACATATTCCTGAAGCTGCGAAAGACCCGCGTCCAGGCGATGGCGGGATATCTCGACATCGCCAAAGCATCCCTCGACAGCGGCGTTATTCCGCGTTGCCACTTCGAGGATGTTACCAGGGCCGATTACGAAGGCTTTGTGCTGCCCTTTGCAGAGGCTTTGCTGGAGCTATCAGCCCAATACGATATGCCCGTCAAGATTCGCCTGTGCGATACGCTCGGTTTCGGCTTGCCCTGGGCCTGCGCTGCCCTGCCTCGAGGCGTTCCTAAGCTGGTGCGCGGTCTTCGCGCACTTGGCGTCCCGGCTGAGCATCTGGAATGGCACGGCCATAACGACCTGCACAAGGTCGCCGTAAACGGAACGGCCGCATGGCTTTACGGCTGCAGCGCCGTCAATACGGCTATATTCGGCGTCGGCGAACGCACCGGAAATCCGCCACTCGAAGCCCTGGTCGTCGAGCATGCGCAATTGAAGGGCATGACCGAAGGGGTCAACTACGCCGCCGTCACCGAGCTTGCCGACTATGCGGAAAGGGAGCTTGGCTTTGAAATACCGTCGAACTATCCGCTGGTTGGAAGGGATTTCAATGTTACGCGCGCCGGCATTCACGCCGACGGCCTTCTCAAGGATGAGGAGATATACAACCCCTTTGACACGAAGAAACTGCTGAATCGTCCGATCGGCGTGGCTATTACGGATAAGACCGGCGCCGCGGGCATTAAGCACTGGGTCGAGGCGAGATACGAAATTGAAATCCCGAAGCACGACCGCCGAATAGTCAAGATTAAGGACAGGATCGACGCCGAGTATGCCGCCGACAGGGTCTCCACCATATCGGATGACGAGATGATTAAGTGGGCAGAAGAGGCGTTTGGAGATGACGTACCGCCATTAAGGAAGTAAGAGGATAATCCGTATTTGAACGCGACTGAGAATACTCCGCCCAAAGGGCCGATAAAAGGCGTGTTGTTTGACCTGGGCGACACCCTTCTGGAATTCGGCAGAATCAGGCCGAGAGAGATTTTTGAGGCTGGGGCAAGGTCCTCCTACGATTTTCTCAAAAGCCTCGGCCAGCCTGTCGGCGGATTCAACTGGTATGCCTTGAGGAGCCTTCTCAGTCTGCGACTCTGCCGCTTGGTCTCGGCCCTGAACGGGCGGGACTTCAACGCCCTGGCCCTGCTCAGAAAGGCCGGAGAAAAAAGAGGCGTCAACCTCACCGATGAGCAGTGGGAGCATTTGACGTGGTTATGGTATGAGCCTTTGACTAAGATCGGGCGCACCGAGCCGCGGGTAAAAGAGACTCTAACGGCACTGAAAAGCTCCGGCCTCAAGCTCGGCATTCTCTCAAATACCTTCGTGCACGCCTGTGCCCTTGAAAAACATATGGAGCAACTGGGTATCCTTGAATTCTTCGACGTCCGGCTCTATTCCTACCAATTCCAATTTCGCAAGCCCGATGCGCGAATCTTCAGCGCAGCCGCCGAGAGGATCGGCCACCGCCCGCAAAACATTCTCTACGTGGGAGACCGCATCGACAAGGACATAATACCCGCCATAAAGGCCGGCATGACCGCCGTACTGAAGGATGCCCACACCAATTCCGGAAAGAAACTGCCACCCCACGCCAGGAGAATAAATCAAATCTGCGACCTTCCGCCCCTAATAGATAAAATCAACACCGAAGCGCCCGCAACCTAATATCACAACTAATGTGAATCAGTGCCCTTGATTCGCGATTGGAGTCAATAATATGAAGCGCACAGCCGTTTTTCGAATCCTTTCTACCCTGTCCTCTTTGCTGCTTCTTCAGATAACTGCCGGCGGCGCCAACAACTCCGTCGTGGACCAAAAGAAGGATCAACCGCCTTTCTCTTTCCGGTATGCGGAACAGCCCTTCGAGACTATACGAGCCGGCTGGTCCGTTGCCGAGGAACAAAAGCGGCTGGATGACAAACGTCTGCAGCGGGTCATTACCTTTAGCCACCCACAAACTCCCCTGTTGGTAAGGTGCGACGTAATTGATTATCCCCGTCTTTCCGCGAGGGAATGGCTCGTCTGGTTTGAAAATCATGGGCGTGCCGATACCGGAATCATCGATGAGATTCGAAGTCTGAATTTCCGTCTGGCAGGCTCCGTGGAGGACTCTTTCCTTTTGCACTTTGCCCTGGGTGACCACAACAGCGCCGATAGTTTTGCGCCCCAGAGCAAGAGCCTGCCGCCGGGTGAAAAAACCGTTTTCAGTCCGCGGGCCGGCCGTTCTTCCGATCCGTATCTGCCCTTTTTCAATGTGCAGGGAAAAGAGGGCGGCATGGTAATGGCCATCGGCTGGTCCGGCCAGTGGCAGGCGGAATTCGAGCGAAACGCCGATGGTTCGTTAGGGATTCGAGCCGGCCTGCAGACCGCACATCTCAAGCTGCATCCCGGTGAAAAGATTCGATCTCCCAGAATCGTAACCCTCGAATGGAAAGGCAGCGACCCGCTGATGGGGAATAATCTGCTGCGACAGTTCATGCTGTCCCATGTATTTCCCCGGCGTAACGGCGAGCTGGTCCTCCCGCCCATCTGCGCCAGCGTCGCCGAGGCCGATCCGAATGGTTCCTATGAAGGCCCCCATGTTCGCATCATGCCGTTTTATGGCCGATGCGGAGTAGAAGTATTCTGGTCGGATATGGACCCGCAGCAATGGTATCCCAAGGGATTTCCCGTCGGGACAGGCACGTGGGAGCCGGATTTGGCCAAGTACCCGCGCGGGCTAAAGCCCGTCGGCGACGCCGCTCACGCGGCCGGGCTGGGGTATCTCCTCTGGTTCGAGCCGGAGCGGGTCCAGCCGGATACGCGCATCTTCAACGAGCACCCCGAATTCCTCCTCGCGCAAAACGGCCAGAAACAGCTTTACGCCCTGCACGATCCCGTCGCACGCAAATGGCTCACCGATTATATCGACGTTCAGATCGCCGCAGCACAACTGGACTGGCTCCGATGGGATTTCAATATCGAGCCCTTGGAATTCTGGCGACAAAATGAACCCCCGGACCGGCAGGGAATGGTCGAGATCGGCTATATCATGGGTTTATATGCAATGTGGGAGGACCTGCAGAATCGCCATCCAGGCCTGGTTATTGATAATTGTGCCAGCGGAGGCCGGCGCATCGATATTGAAAGCTGCCGCTACGGCCTGCCGCTCTGGCATAGTGACATGCAATGCTTCGGCCCGCAAGGCGATGCCGAACAGCTTCAAAACGCCGGCCTCTTCCGATGGATTCCCTTGCACGGCTGCGCCGCCTTCGGCCTGGAGCCTTCTTATGCCTTCCGAAGCGCTATGACGCCTGGCAACATCCTCGTCCCCAATATTACTATGCCGGATTATGAGCAGGCAATGAAACAAACCGTGGCGGTGTATAAAAAGGTCCGGCCTTTTATGCTGGGCGATTTCTATCCCCTCTTGCCCCACAAGCCGGACAACAATCTCTGGTTCGGCTACCAGTTCCACCGCAGCGATATGAATAGTGGAATAGCGATTCTATTCCGCCGGGGAAAAAATGCCGACCCGGAAAAGGCCGTGCAACTAAAGGCCCTCAACCCTGATTCCGCCTATGAAGTCTCTTTCGAGGCCTCGGAGAAACGCCTGATTCTAAAAGGCAAAGAATTGGCGGATTTCAAAACGCAAATCCCACAAGCGCCCGGCTCTCTAATCCTGTACTACCAGAAGAAAGACTGATGTCTCGGGTGAAATAAAGGGTCAGGAGACTTTATTGTGTTGAGCTGCTTTGCGGGGTCTTCCTCGCGGTCTTATGCTTGACTCGAGACCTAATCGTTTCACCGCTCTGGCCAGCCACGTGGGGTCGCCGAATGGCCTGTCGCGTCTTACGCAGGCGTGGAGTTTTCGCAACTCGTCATAAGGCTGTTCTTTGTTCACGATCCTGATCCAATCATCCGGGCGTTCGACGGGCCATTTGGACAAGCATATATCGGAATCACCCTTGCTCGGCTCGTTGGCCCTCAGCCAAAGGCTGGACCAACGCCACTGTTGGGCTCGTTCAACTAAGTGCGCGCGCAGCGCATTGCCTTCGACATATCGGCAGAGCGTGAGAAAATGAGAATCCCTTTGGGCGATAAACGATTTGAACCGTCCCTGGTAGAGATGGCCCGAGCCGATCGTTCGATGATGTGTGTGCCAACGCTGGGTATGGGTCATCGTCAGCCAGCCCATGAAGAGCGACAGGTCGCCATCTTTTCGCGGGCAGAGGACTAAGTGCCAGTGGTTCGGCATCAGGCAGTACGACAACAGAGGCATCTGCGTTCGCTCGCAGGCCTGGGCCAGGACCCTCTCGAATGCAGCGTAATCGCCATCGGTGGAGAATATCCGCATTCGAGCGTTCGCGCGGTTCAACACATGATACACATATCCTCCAGCATTTACTCGTAACCTTCGTGCCATGATGTGAAGTATAGTAACCGACGATGAAAAGTCAATGGCAAAAAAGGCTCCTGACCCTTTTATTTTCTTCTTGAAGCGGGCAGCTCGAAGATGATGCCGGTATCGTTCATATCGATGCACTGAAGCTCGGCCAGCGAAAAAAGCTCGTCGAGGTCC
>JAFGTU010000539.1 GCA_016933985.1 Sedimentisphaerales bacterium
CCGAAGCCGGCCATATTATGATCGACATAGCTAACCGAGAGTTCCGTCTTGACCCGTCCGCCCCCCATAGATTCGTACAGCAAAAAAGCCGTAGTACCCGTGGCATCCTGAGTAAGCGTCTGGTCGATCCGAATCCCAATCTCCTCACCGGCGGCCGGCTCGCCTTCGACAACGTGCTCGCCAAGTATCTTATAAACCAGCGTCTGTCCCAATTTCAGTGCTCCTTACAAACTCAAACCGCCCAATCTACCACAAATCCCCGCCAAACACAAATCCCTCTGTAAACATCTTGTCCATTTGCCCGCAAAACCGTTTTCTTCACTCCTTCGTGTCTTGGTGTCCCTGTGCCCAAGGTATTCGTGGCCAAGTGAAAAAGGAAAGCGGCCTTGCCCGCTCCGCCCGCAAGGCCGCCTCCAAAACAAATCAGTCGAATTGCCGCACCGGTCAATATTTATTGCCGTCCGTCAACAAGAGCGAATCGGCCCTGTCTTCCGTCGCGTCGCCGGGATTGGGCCTTACGCCTTTTTGTTTCTGCTCCGGCGCAGAGCCCCACTTGGTGAAGATATTATCGCCATCGACGCCGCACGCCGAAGACTTCTCGAACGCGACATGCCCGTCCACATACACTACGTTCTGGCCCTCCTCCTGGTGGGGCCAGGCGTTGCCGAGCCGAATCTTCGCCTTATCGCCGCGCGGGTCGAACTCGTTCCAATCAGGCGCAGTGCCCCGGGCGTTAAAGCCCGGCGAATTCAGCCACGGATTCGGGTCCCCAGCTATCGCCATACCGGGATTGCTCGAAGAGGTCAGCTCGAAGCCCCCGAACGGAGAGTGATAGGAATAGCTGCAGTGCGCCTGCGGGGTCGGCCCGAAATCCCAGCAGTCGATAAGCTCGGCCCCCGTATTGGCAAGGTCCGTATCAGACAGCCTGAACACCTTGACATTTGAATCGCTCTTGCATACGAACAAATCCGGCGTTACCTCCGCATACTTGATCAGCAGGAAGAAATTCGACGTAATGCTCGCCGCCGAGCCTCTCGATGAATTGAAGGCGGCAGTCCGAGGAACATTACGCCAATTCGGTATTGTCGCCGTCCAGACGCTGTCCTTAAACCCGGCACGAGGCAGCTCATCGTCAAAATCGTTGCCGTAGATCAGCATCGCCTTGCCGATGCCGGAGAGGTTCGTCCCGCAGTACAAACGATACGCAATCTGCCGAACCCGCCCGAGAGCAGGCATCAGAATGCCCATCAACAGAGCTATGATCGCGATAACGACCAGCAGCTCAACCAATGTGAAACCTTTTTCCCGTTCCATTTTATGTCTCCTTTACACCGTAGGAGATCCGCTTTATCCGACCGTCTCGAGCATACTTTCGTAATCAAATAATTGCTCACTGATTGTCTCAAGCCGTTCTGACCCGGCCTGCTGCAAATGCCGCGGCGGCAAAACTAATTGCCGTCGAGCAACACATGACAACACACACCGTTCTATCAGCGAATCTCCGGTTGTTTTTTCTTCGCCTCGAAACGGTCGGTCTGTACGCGTCCGCCGATTCGGCTCTCCGGTGGCGCGTCGGTATAGCGGAATTGAAGCCTTCGGCTTTTCCCCACCGTCCTTGCATTGCACTGCAAGCCAGGATGCGGAAAAGCCCGCCTGGGCGGGGCAGGTGAAGCTATGAAATGAAAGCTAAAAAATTATGATGGCCTGTTTGTTGTATGATAGGGTCTTCAAGCCTGCCCATTCGGCCCGCCTTCCGCGCACACATCTTCGGCGCAGCGAGAACCTCTTCGGCACAAGTGAAAAGCCCGTATATAAAAGAACCAGCACCTTTGCCGGGCAGGTTCAATATGAAGTGAACAACAAATATGATGGCGACTTAAATTATGATAAAAACTCAAACCTGCCCATCATTCAACAACATTATACCACAAAGCCCTACTTTTGTCCAGAGATTTTCAATAAATTTTTGGACTATTTTCAAAAAAAGACGAAAAACTCCCTATGACGACCCATTAACAAGCCGCGACCACAAGCCGCGACCGTGAGGGAGCGGGTAAGCCCCGAACGCGTAAACCGCCAAATGCAACAAAGCCGCGACCGTGAGTTTGTCCCTCAGGGCAGAGCAGGCCTGCCCGTAAACCATCTACAGCGAAATAATCTCCACCGCTTCCACTTTGTGCCTTAGTGGCAGATTCTTATAACCCTTCTCTGTGCCGCTCAAAGCACCCGGGCGATGATGAACCCTGCGGCCAGATAGATGTCTATGCCCATGCTGAGGCATAGTATGGCCCAGCGGATAGGGCGGATTCCCAGCTTTGCTCCGGTGGTGAAGAACAGTATCAGCACAGCCACCGCCCCGAGCACATACATCTCGGCCGTCTGAACGAACAGCCGGGCGTAAGTGTCGCCCAGGCCGAGAAAAACCTGGAAGTACTTCGTGGCTAAGAATAGCGCTGCAATTGCCCCGCCGCCCTGAATGATCGCCGCCGTCAGCAGCCACTTCCTGTCCGCCGGGCCGGCCAGCGTAAGCCCCTCAATCCCCGCCCCTATCATAACCGAGCAGCAAACTGCAGGTATCGAGAGCCACATAACCGGGCTTACCTCGAAAAAAGATCGACAGCACCCCAGCCCCACACCGACCAGCAAAAGCGCTATGATATGCAGCCTCCTGGCGGCAAGCAGCATCGCGCAGCCCATTACCAGCGCGGCTGTCGGGATATGATAGAACCCGACCATCGTAGTATTGACAATGTCATGCTCGGCCGCCACAAGCGGCGCAAACAGGCTCACAAGGTCGTCCGCACCCAGCCTGATCCGAATCGAAACAGGGAACAAGCCGTAATGAGCCGATGCCTCAAAGAAGAGCACTATTGCCGCGAAAGGAAAAATCACCAGCAGGCCCGCATTGCGCCGCCATTTGGTCTTGCCGCCGAAAGCCGCAGGGCAAAGCAGCCAGGGAATCGAGGCAGCCAAAAAACCCGCCGTCGGATGGAACTTGCCCAAGCCGAGCATGAATGGCCCGAACCCGTAAATCGCCCCGGCAAAAAGCGACCCTAAGAATGAAGATACCCACCGCCGGCTCAGGACATAACACCCCAGCGCCGCAGTGCAACTGTTCACCGGCAGAAGCAGCTCCCAACGCTTGAGCCCCTCAAGCCGCCACCAAAACAAACTCGCAGCGAAACCCGCAAAAACAAGCCCCGCTGCAACAAACTTGCCGTATCCGCGCCTTGCCATCTGCATCCATATCAAGCGGCAGTTCAATATCAAGCATCGAACGCCAAACATCAAGCATCCAGGCATCGAGAATCCTTCAAGACCCGCCTGTCTGCCAACCCCGGCTCACACCGGGACTCTTGTATCGGCCCGCTTCGCAGCCTTTCTTCCAACATCTACTATGCCCGTCGCCGCCTTCGGGCGTTTTGCCTTGGGGCACTGGCCCGTCCAGCAGTACAGGCACAGGCCCTCCTTGGGCCGCCCGATCGCTTCCACCATATCATCGACAGTCTGATACCTCAGCGTCGTCACCCCCAAGTCCTTCGCAATCCACTGGACCATTGTCTTGTATTTGTCCGAATCGTGGTTGACGTATTCCGAAACATCCTCCATGTCGTGGCCTTCCAGCGCCCGAATCGCTCTGCGGGCTGCAAGCTCATGTATCGATCGCGTCGAAAGATTGAACTTGCACGGAAACATCAACGGTGGGCACGCAGGCCTTATGTGAACCTCCCTGGCCCCGCAATCCCATAACTTCTTGATGGCGAAGTTCTTAAGCTGGGTCCCCCGGACAATGGAATCCTCGCAAACAACGATACTGTTGCCCGAAATAACGTCCTTGATGGGGATGAGCTTCATCTTGGCGATCAGATCGCGCGTCTCCTGGGAAGGCGGCGTATAGCTCCTGCCATAACCGGGAGTGTACTTCACCAGGGGCCGACGGAACGGCTTGCCCGATTCCATCGCGTAGCCCAAGCCATGCGCCAGACCCGAATCCGGAACGCCCGAAACGACATCAACGTGAATATCTTTGTCCCGCCTGGCCAGAGCACGCCCGCATCTCTCGCGGACAATCTCCGTATTGATCCCTTCGTAATCCGAGGCCGGGAAACCCGTGTAAATCCAGAGGAACGAGCAAATCTGATTCGTGCTCCCGCCCGCGCGCCTCTGCACTATCCCGTCTTCGTTCAGCAGAATGATCTCTCCGGGTTCGAGGGACTTGGCAACCTCGAAATCATTGTTTGGAAACGCGCACGTCTCGCTCGTGACCGCCCAGGCATCGTCTCGCCTGCCGACGATAAGCGGCGTATAACCGAGCCTGTCCCTGGCGGCGTATATCCCCGCCCTGTTGAGCAGCAGCAGCGAACACGAACCCTCAATAGCCTCGAACATCCGCTCGATGCCTTCTGTCAAGTTGCCGCCCTGAATGATCAGTTTCGCAACCAGCTCCGTGGGATTGACGCCCCGCTTGCTCACCTCGCTGAAGGATATGCCTTTCTTCAGAAGTTTTGAAACCAGCTCTTCGGCATTTTCTATGATCCCGTTGGTGACTATGCAAAACGGCCCGAATCGCGAATTCAGGTATATCGGCTGCTCCTCCAGCGCGCTTATCACCCCTATGCCTTTATTCCCCTTCATGCGCATAAGGTCGTCACAGAACTTCGATTTGAACTGACTCTGGCTGACGTTGTGAATCTGGCGGCAGAACTCTTCCCCCAGCACCGCAAGCCCCCCGTATTCCGTCCCCAGATGCGAATGATAGTCTGTGCCGTAGAAAAGAGTCTCTGCACAATTCCCCTTTGAGACCACCCCGAAAATGCCGCTCATCTTATACCTCCTTTGCAATGTATGTGAGATTCTGTGTGAACAACGGCCCGATGCACGGTTAATGCTCTATTTGAAAACAACCTTCCCGGTTCCCGTGGTAATTCTTCCTATCTTATAGACCTCCTCGCCGTATTTCGTCAGCTTCCCTGCAATCGAATCGGCGAAGTCCTCAGCCACGATCAGGACAAAGCCGATTCCCATATTGAACACCCTGAACATCTCCTCTTCTTCAACCGGCCCTTTCTCCTGCAGGAACGTGAAAACCTTCGGCACAGGCCAGCTCGACTTCCTTAAAACGGCGTCGCAGTCGCCCGGCAGCGAACGCGGAATCTTGCCCACAAGCCCGCCGCCGGTGATGTGCGCCATCGCGTGAACGACCCGCTTGACCTTGTACTGCGCCAGCAGCCTGACAATTGGCCGGACGTATATCCGCGTCGGCTCCAGTAATACCTCGCCCAGAACAGCCCCGCCCAGCTCCGGTGCCGGCTCGCCCATATCCATCTTATGCTGCTTGAAGCATATCCTGCGAACCAGAGCGTAACCGTTGCTGTGCACTCCGCTCGATGCAAGACCCAGAACAACGTCGCCCCTTCTGACGTTATTGTTGTTGATAATCCTCTCTCGCTCCACCACCCCCACGGAGAACCCGGCCATGTCGAAATCGTCCGGTGCGTAGGTATCGGGCATCTCCGCGGTCTCGCCGCCTATGAGCGCGCAATCCGCCAGCCGGCAGCCGGCCGCTACACCCTTGACCATCTCCGACGTAACAGACGCATCGAGCTTGTGAACCGCAAGGTAATCCAGAAAGAACAATGGCTCTGCACCCAGGACGAGCATGTCATTAACGTTCATCGCCACAAGGTCGATGCCGATGGTGTCGTACTTCTTCGCCATTAGCGCCAACTGAACCTTGCTGCCCACGCCGTCGGTCGAAGCAACCAGAACGGGGCTCCGGTAATTCTTCTTGAAAAGCCGCTCGTCGTAGTCGAGCCGAAACATCCCCGCAAAAGCGCTCTTGCCGGGTATCACCCTCGGCCCGAACGTCCCGGCAACGTAAGACTGTATCTTCTTGACCATCTCCTCGCCGGCGTCGATACTAACGCCCGACTGTTCGTAGCTCACATATTTGCCCATTCTTCGCCTGCAATAAATCAGCACGCCGGAACTGCAAACTCAAAAACCAAAACCAAAAAACACAACTGAAAACTCACAACTGCCGCTTACCTTTCATAGTCAGAATACTCGAACCCAGTATGTTTGCCAGCTCTTTTGTTTCACTTAAAAGAAACCGCAGTTCGTCGCTATCTATTTTCTTGGCGTCGCGCAGCAAACCGAGCCAGTACAAAGTCTCATTGGCAGACTTTAGAGCAATGGTGAAGTAATTGGCAAAGTCACGCTTTGAACCAGCCCCCTTGGCCTCAACAAGATTCGCACCTACCGATGTAGCCGACCTCAGAAGCTGTTTTGCCATAACACCTGTAGCTACATCCTGGGGAAGCGAATCGAGAAACTCAATGACCTTGATGGAATATCTGTATGCCCTATGGCTCAGTTCAGTTTTAGCTTTTGCGTTTTGGCTTTTCACTTTGCGTTTTGAACTTTACACTTTCAGTCGTCCTGTTTATCGAACATCCGCATCTGGTAGTGTTCCATAGCGAACTTATTGACCGCTATATCCACAGGTATCGGGTACTTGCCGCTCCAGCAGGCGGTGCAGTAATGATCCGGCGGGAAGGTCGCGCAGCCTAACTGCCCCTGCAGAGATATATAGCCGATGCTATCGACTCCGAGGAATTCCTTGATCTGGTCGAGATCGCGGTTATTCGCCAGCAATTCCTCCTTCGTGGGGAAATCGACCCCGTAAAAGCACGGATGCCGTATCGGTGGGCAGCTCACACGCATGTGAATCTCCCTGGCCCCGGCCTGACGCAACGCCCTGATCTTGCCCCGCGTCGTAGTGCCGCGGACAATCGAATCATCGACCACCGCTATCCGCTTGCCGTGCACGACTTCCTTTATCACCTGCAGCTTCAGATTAACCGCCAGCTCCCTGAGACTCTGCTCCGGCGAGATGAACGTTCTGCCGATGTAGTGGCTCCTGACCAGCCCCATATCGAAAGGTATTCTGCTCCGCTCGGCGAATCCAAGAGCCGCCGATATGCCGGAATCGGGTATGGGGATTACGACATCCGCGTCCGCAGGATGCTCTATTGCCAGTTGTCTTCCGAGCTTCTTGCGAAACTCGTGCACGTTTTCGCCGAAGATTGTGCTGTTCTGTTTTGCGAAGTAGATATGCTCGAAGATGCAGTGTGCCGGCGTAACCGTGCCCGGCTCGACGAAGAATCGGCTGGTTAGTCCCTTCTTGTCCAGCCGGACTATTTCGCCAGGCTCCACCTCGCGGACGAATTCGGCGTCGATTGCGTCGAATGCGCACGTCTCGCTGGCCACGCAATAGGCCCCCTCAACCGTCCGCCCGATGCACAGCGGCCTGACCCCGAAAGGATCACGCGCTGCGTCGATATAGTCCGCGAACAGAAAGACAAGACTGTACGAACCCTGAAGGTGCTTGAGCACGTGCCCCAGCGGGTCCGCTTTGCTGACGTGGCTCGGCTTGGCAAGCAGATGAGTGATAATCTCCGTGTCGCTCGTCGATTTGAAGATGCTGCCGTAAGCCTCGTACTCGTCCCGCAGAAGCATCGCGTTTATCAGGTTGCCGTTGTGCGCAATAGCCACCTGCCCCCGCGAGTATTCCGACAGCAGCGGCTGAGAGTTGGCCGCACTGCTGCCCCCGGAGGTCGAATACCGAACGTGCCCTATAGCTATCGGGTTGGCCAGCTTACTCAATATCGTGCTGCCGGCGCGGAAAACACGCCGCACTGTCCCCATCCCCGAATAGAGCTGAATCTCTTCGCCGTCGCTCGATGCGATCCCCGCCGACTCCTGCCCGCGGTGCTGAAGGCTGTGCAGCGCAAGATAAGTCTTCCCAACCGCATCCTTGTCGCCGTAGATGCCGAAAAGACCGCAATTCTCCTTCTTCTCTCGAATTGTCTCAGACATAACTGCCAACCGAACCGTCAGACACCCATCCCTTAGGGATTACGAAAAAGACAGTTTAACCAATCGCCTCATCCAAGTCAAAACAAACATCGTTTATCCGTCCGGATACATGAAGTCAGGCACCCTGCGGACCTTGCCCTCGCCGCTAACACACGCCAGGATCGTCCGCCCCTCGGCTAATAACGTCGAATCGCCCGGTCTGGTCAGCCGATACGTGTGCTCGATCTTGCCCGCAGTCACCTTCGAGCAGACCGTCTCCAATTCGAGCTTGTCGTCGTAGTATGCCGGCCGCCGGTGCTTTACGTTAATCTCCGCGATGACAAAGAAAACCCCCGCCGCCTCGAGGGCCGTATATGCCAGCCCGTTGGCCCGGAGAAGCTCCGTCCGCCCCATCTCGAACCACACCGGATAAACGCTGTGATGCACGACCCCCGCCTTGTCCGTCTCGGCGTACCGGGGAACAATCTCTATCGTATGCCTGTCAATGGTCAAGCGTTCAGGAAAAGCCGTCATACCACCTTCCTAAAAAAAGCATGATACCAAAGCCCCCCAGCATTTGCAACAGCCCGCTCCTAACAAGCCGGGAGCGTAAGCGACCGGGTAATCCACGACCAAAACCCACCACCCGACTTCAGGCACTTTAGCTCACTTTAGTCACTTTGGCTCACTTTAGCCCCCTCCCCCTCCTCCTCCATGCGGCCCATCCAGTATTTTTCGATCTCTTCAAGGCTCTTGCCTTTTGTTTCCGGCAGGAATCGCCACACGAAGATCAGCAGCACCGCACAGAACACGCCGTAAAGCCAGAACGGGAAGGCGTGGTGAAATCTGCCTATCAGCCAACGGTTCTCGTCCATCATCGGGAACGTCTGCGAGATGATGTAATTAGCCACCCACAGGCACACCGTCGCAATCCCCATAGCTCGGCCCCGGATGCCCGTCGGGAAAATCTCCGAGAGTATCACCCACGTCACCGGCCCGACCGACATCGCAAAGCACGCAATGTACCCCAAGATAAACAGCAGCAGCCACAATTCCGTCCTGCCGAAATAAGCCGCCAGCCCCATCGCCAGCAGTGAGATGCCCATCCCCGCCGAGCCGATTAACATCAGCGGTTTTCTGCCCAGCTTATCAACCGTCCAGATAGCGATGATTGTAAACCCAAGATTAACCGCACCCACCACGACCGTCTGCAGCAGCGCGGCATTGGTCCCGGAGCCCATCTTTTTGAATATCTCCGTCCCGAAGTAAAGAAAGACGTTGATCCCCGTAACCTGCTGGAGCACCGCAAGGACAATCCCGATAACCAGCACAATCTTCATCTTGGGTTCGAGCAGTTGCCTGAGAGACCCGCTCTCCAAGGCGATTGCCTCCTTGATTTCCGCTAATTCTGCTCTTGCATATTCCCCGCCGTCAACGCGCGCCAGGATACCCAGGGCCTCGTCGCCGCGTTTTTGCTTCGTCAGCCAGCGAGGGCTCTCCGGCACGAAAAACAGCAGCACCAAGAGCAAGACGGCCGGCAGCGATTCCGACCCGAACATCCACCGCCACCCCTTTTCCACAGGCCACGATGCAACGCCGTACCCGGCCACTTCAACATCGAGCTCGCTGACCTCGACGCCATTCTCCTTGAGAAGATCGACCACGGCCTTAGCCTCAAGCGTCCCGCCCTGCCGAGCGACAAACCCCGTCGCCTGAACGTCGTTGATATTTTCGCAGCTGTCATCGATAAATGTCGCCACGGCCTTGGCATCCAAAATAGCCCCGCGTTCAGCCACGTGTGCGGCGACTCGACCGCGGTCTATACCCGTCCCGTAAGCCGCGATAAAAAAATTAGCCATATAGACAATGAGAAACCCCGTCACGATGGCAAGCTGGTTGACAGAGACCATTCGGCCTCTTATCCGTGCGGGCGATATCTCGGCGATATACATCGGGCTGGTGATCGACGCCGCCCCCACCCCCACCCCGCCGATTATCCGAAAGATGATAAATTGGGCTATCGTCTTCGGGAAAGCCGTCCCAACAGCCGACACCAGAAAAAACGCCGCAGAGAGAATCAGGACCTTCTTGCGCCCCAGCCAGTCGCTCAGCAGCCCCGCAACCGAGACGCCTATCGTGCAGCCGATAAGGGCCGAAGCGGCCGCCCACCCCTTTTGCCCGGCCGGGTCGAGGTGGAAGTTTCGCACTAAAAAACCGATGCCCCCGGCAATCACGCCCGTATCGTACCCGAACAGCAGCCCCCCCAGGGCCGCCACCGCGCAGACCATGACGACATAGACCGCGCTGCCCCTCTCACGCATAGAAAGATCACTGCTCATAGATAGTCCTCGAAATCACACTGTTGCGCCTCTAACTGGCTTTTAGACCCTGCAAGGATACCTGATTGCCGTCGAATTCTCATGTATTTTCTCGCACGTTGCACGCGAAATCGGCCCATAACGCGATGAATAGCCCAGGTTAACACTACTGTTCAGCACCAAATACAGCCAAAGACTATTGCCCGACAGGCCGAAATATGTTAAGATAGTGAACCATCGTAGATGGAAGAAATACTATCGGAACGGCATTTATGGTCAACCTGCGCGGCTTGGAAGTATTGTTATTGTTAGTATTATCGGTCTTCTTAGTTGGCAGGGTAGCCAAGGCCGACGACATAATTTGGACGGCCTACAACGATTGCATCCGCGACGCGGAGTTCGACACCACCGCCCAGAACGCAACCGACTGGACTATTTACAGCGGCTACACCACTCACAACACCGGCAAACTGAAGGAATTCGCCACCGGCAGCGACGAGGCAATGCCCACCGTAACCTTCACGATGAACACCGCTGCCCCCGTCGAGACCCACACCGACTATGGCGACAACTTCGCCGCCGGAACCCCCGCATACGACGTTTTCAATGGAATTATCGACTTCGGCGGAACCGTCATCCAGCACAGCTCCAGTGACGGCTGGTGGGTTGAGATACAGTTTACCGGCCTGGACCCCGCGAGAAAATACGCATTCGTCGGCTCCGCTGTCCGTCTGCCGACGGACCTTGATCGCATATCGCTCGTAACCATCAAGGACGCCGACGCCTTCACCAACAACAGCGGCTATCATTCCCTCGGCGACGCGAGCTGGGTCGGGACCGATACCACGAAATTCCTCGCCGTCGGCAACGCTGCAGAGGGCGTGGTAGTCCGATGGGACGATATCGAGCCTGGCGCCGACGGCGATCTCACCATTCGCACCGAGGCCGACAACAGCGCCGGCTCTCACGGAAGGCGAGGCTACGCCCTCCATGGATTCATGCTCCAGCAGCTCGGCCCGGCAGGCAACCAGCCGCCCCAAGTCGATGCCGGTATCGACCAGGAGACCACCCTACCGGATAACAGTGTAAATCTCGATGGCTCTGTCAGCGACGACGGTCTCGGCGAACCCAACGGCTTCCTCCAATTCTCGTGGTCCAGGGTCAGCGGGCCGGGCGAGGTCACGTTCGAGCCAGGCCCATCGGTGGAAAATCCCACGGCGGTCCTCGAACCCCTCAAGGACGGGACATACATCCTGCGCCTCACCGCCACGGACGGCGAGTTCACAACCCAAGACGACGTTACCATAACTGTTCACGAGTCGATCTGCCCGATAGGCGATTTGACCGGCGACTGCATAGTCAACGGCCAAGACCTCGGAGCCTTCGCCGAACACTATCTTCTCCTGCCCGCCGGCTCGGCTGACCTCGACGCCGACAACGAAGTCCAAATGGACGACTTCGCATACCTGGCGGCAAACTGGCGAGAGAATCGCCAGAAAGGATCCGTCCAGGTCACCATAACTCCCCAGGGGGCTATCGACGCCGGCGCACATTGGCGCGTTGACGATGGCGACTGGTGCGACAGCGGCTATACACAGGGCGATTTGATCGTCGGGACCCACACGGTCCGGTTCAGCACCGTTGCCGGATGGGATAGCCCCGAAGAGCAGCAGGTGCAGGTCAATTTCGCAGAAACCACCATTACCAGCGGAACCTACATCCAGCAGAAAGGCTCCTTGTTAGTCCAAATTGCTCCGCCGCAGGTCGTTGCCGCGGGCGCGCAGTGGTGCGCCGATGGCGGCGCTTGGCATAATAGCGGTTACACCCAGACCAATCTGGCCGTTGGCACGCATACCGTGGAATTCACAACCATGAGCGGCTGGATCAAGCCGGCGGACCAAATCATCCAAATCAACAAGGATGCAACAACCATCGCCGGCGGGACCTACACGGAGCTGCCCGACAGCGCAATCGTCATCAATGAATTCATGGCCGTTAATTCCTACATCCCCTCAATCAGCAGCCAAAACATCTACACCCAGGTTTACGTAGGCGACACCCACCCGGACTGGATCGAGCTGCGCAACCTTGATACCGACCTGACAATAGACCTCGAAGGCTGGTATCTGACCAACGACGAAGATGAGCCGACCATGTGGCGTATCCCAGCCGGCATTAACGTCCCGCCCAACGGTTACTACGTGCTCTTCGCTTCGAGCAAGACCCTTGCGGAGAATCCGGGCAATTATCCTTACGTCGATGGCGACGGCGCGCTCCATACAAGCTTCGCACTCCGCGCCGCCGGCGGCTACCTGGCCCTGGTCAAGCCGGACGGCGTAACCGTCGCGCACGAATATCGTAACTATCCCGAGCAGCGGGGATTCGTATCCTACGGCATCGGCAGCGCGGGCCAGGTTGGTTTCCTGCTAACGCCGACTCCCGGCACCAGAATCTTCGATAGATACCAGGGCGCCGCAAACTCCGGTGTATATGACGGAGTCGTCGCGGATACGAAATTCAATCATAATCGTGGTTTCTACTACGAGCCGTTTTCCGTTACTATCACGTGTGAAACCCCCGGGGCGACGATACGATACACCACCGACGGCTCTGAGCCGACCACCTCACACGGCACAATAGGCGGCGAACCCGTTCCGATCGCCACCACAACTTGTCTGCGCGCCATCGCCTGCAAGGACGGCTGGCTCTCGACAAATATCGATGCCCAGACCTATATCTTTCCTGAAGATGTCGTCGCGCTGAGCCAGGAAGATGTGCTGGCAAGGGGCTACCCGACCACCATCGCCGGGCAGTCTGCAGACTACGGAATGGACCCCGAAATATACGACGATCCCGACTACCGCGATGATATCGTCGATGCTCTGCTGGCTATTCCAACGCTGTCTGTATCCACAAGCATGGAGAATCTCTTCAGCAGCTCAACCGGAATTTATGCGAATCCGACAGCCACAGGTCTTTCGTGGGAACGCCGCGTCTCAGCCGAGTTCTTCGACGTCAACGGCACGAAGCAGTGGCATGCAGACTGCGGAATCCGTGTCCAGGGCGGAGCCAGCAGAAATCCGCCTAACGGCCCCAAGCACTCCTTCAGTCTTCGTTTCAGAGGCGGCTACGGGCCCGGCGAGCTCGAAGACAACCTGTTCGATGATTCCCCGGTTGACCATTTCAACTCCCTCCAGCTTCGCGCAATGTACAACAACTCCTGGATCCACTGGGACAGCGCCCAGAGAAGACGAGCAACAATGATAAGAGACCAGTGGGCGCGCGACAGCCTGATCGATATGGCCCAAATCTCCGCCGGGCACGGAACGTACGCGCACCTCTACCTCAACGGCATCTATTGGGGCGTGTATAATGTCCACGAACGGCCTGAGGCCTCGCACTATGATTCATACTACGCCGGCGGAGACGACCAGCTCGACGCTGTCAACAGCGGAGCAGCCGTGGACGGAAGCGCCGCGTCGTGGAACAACCTGCAAACACTCGTCGCTAATGCCGTCACCGGCGGCATCACACTAACCGAATTCCAGCAAATCCAACAGAAGCTCGACGTCGTGAACCTAATCGACTATATCATCGTAAACCACTACGGCGCAAATCACGACTGGGACGACCACAACTGGCGAGCCGCCGGCGGCGGAGAAAACGACCTGCCTTGGAGAATCTTCCCCTGGGATACCGAGAGAATCCTCGAAGGAGCCGGAGACAACGTCGTCGGCGCCAACAACAGCGGAAAACCAAGCCGGTTGTTCCACAATCTCCGTAACTGCGACGAGTTCAAGCTGCTCTTCGCCGACCGCCTCCACAACCATTTCTTCAACAACGGAGCAATGACGCCCGAAAATACCGCCGCCCGCTGGATGAAACGCGCCGCCGAGCTGGACCTACCCATCATCTGCGAATCCGCTCGCTGGGGAGACTACCGAAGAGACGTACACTCATATTCCAACGGGCCTTATGAGCTATACACCAAAAAGGACTTCTGGCTGCCCGAACAGAGCAGACTGATTGGCAGTTACTTCCCCGTCCGCTCTACAAATGTGTTCAACACATACAAGAACAGCTACGGCCTTTATCCGGGCCTCGCCGCCCCGGTCTTCACTCCCCACGGCGGATGGGAGCTCAACGGCTTCACCCTGACGATGACCGCCCCGGCAACCGTCTATTATACTATCGACGGGACCGACCCGCGCCTCCCGGGAGGAGCGGTCAA
>JAFGTU010000540.1 GCA_016933985.1 Sedimentisphaerales bacterium
GACACCGGCTGGGACAGCCGACCCTGGCACGGCGACAAGTCCATGGTCATTCAGGGGCGAACACCACAGCTATTTGAAGAGCTTCTTCGGCAGGCGAAGTCTTTCTGTGAGGAACGCGGCAAGACCATGCTGATTCTTGGCCCGGTGAACGAGTGGGGCGAAGGCAGCTATATCGAGCCCTGCACCGAGTTCGGGTTCGAGATGCTCGAAGCTGTTCGCAAGGTCTTCGCAACGAGGGTCTCAACGAGCCGGCCCGTCAACGTATCGCCCTCGGACGTAGGATTGGGGTCATACGATTTCCCCCCGTTTCCTGCCGGAGACCATTAAGCGTCCGCCATTCTACGCTGTAGAAACTATGTAAGAGACAGCTCCGCTGTCACTTGTCCCCCTCCTTATGCGCGATCACTCTGCTATCACCAGCATTTCGAAGTCCCTGGCGGTCAACTCATGCTCACGTGAGAATTCGCCAAGATGGGCGCCATGGATGTCGATCTTCTTGAAGCCCAGAGTTTTGAGCAGCCAGGCGATCTCAACGGGAGCGTACCATCGCTCGCTGGTCTGCAGCGTCTTTTCATTGCCGTCATCGTCAACGACCGTAATTACAGCGGTCAGGCGGAACGTCATGAGATTGAACTTTTGGTTCTCGGGGGACGCACCGTCTTCTTTTTTCTTACTATTCATGTATTCCTGAACAGAGTTGAAGATCGGGAACAGGCCGTTGAGAGTAGTAAAGATGAGCTTGCCGCCTTCGACCAGCGAATCTCTCGCGTTCTTCAGTATCTCGAAGTTCATTTCGTCGGTTTCCATTAATGCAAAACCACCCTCACACAACATGATGACAAGGTCGAACTCGGAATCGAACGGCAGGTCGCGCGCATCGGCTGCCCTGAAGTCGATCTTCACTCCCTCTGCGCCGGCTTTCTCTTTGGCCCGCGCAATCTGAGACTCGGAAAGATCCACACCGACAATATTTGTGTAACCGCGTTTGGTCAGTTCAATCGCGTGACGACCGGTGCCGCAGCCGATATCGAGAATGCGAAGCCGCTTGTTGTGCCCCGCTTCCCGCTCGATGAAATCACACTCCCCTGCAGCGCCTTGCGTGTAACATTCTTTGTCGTACTGCCTGCCGTAATTTTCAAAAAGCGCCTCGTACCATTGTTTCGGTTGACTGCTCATCGGTTAAACCTGTCCTAATTGATGCGCCCCGGTCGGAGTAGCTTCCTTCCCGGAGCAAGACATACGTAAAGAGCGTCTTGCAAGCTCCTGAAAGATCAGAGCTTGCGAAACACGCCCGGCAGGGCTCGAACCTGCGACCTGCGGATTATAAATCCTTTACGTAGGTTTGTAAACTGTCTCAATAAAACAATTATACTTGTTAAACAAGGACTTACGATGCTGACGGTCCGCGTTTCGCCGTTTTCCTTGGCCATTAGCCGAACGTCGCCATAGACCGAGTATTCGTGCTTCTCGATAGTATTGTCCGCCTCATCGGAGACGGCAATAACGCTGCCGCTAAGGCCCCAGTTGGCGGCGAGGATATCGGAATCGCAGTTATCAATCAGCCCATCGGAGTTATTTCCGCTGCAACCATACAAAGTCGATTCCGACTTCGGGATTGGCGACGCCGTCGGGCGCATCCTTCAATTCGAGCGTGAGGGTGTGGTCGCCGGCCTGCAGGTCCGCGGACATTAGGGCAATGCTCCTGAGGAGAGTCCTGTGTTGACATCGGCGATGAGGTACTCTCCGATTCCATTGGCATCCGGAGCAGTCAAGACCTTCTCGAAGTATGGAATTGGCTCTCCTCCAAATCCATCGGCGTTGGCGAACCAGTCCGGCCCCTCCGGGAGCCGGCTGCGATGATCATACGAGGAGAACTGAATAGTGCGAAAAGCCGGGCTTGGAAAACTCGCCAGATTTGCCATATCCACCATCTCATCGAACAGTGAGCCTGTCGCAATCGCTTCTTTCCCGACTCCCGCGGCTGCGAGGACAGTGGATGTGCACGCCAAAACTAAGAGGCATTTCAGTCCGATCATTCTCATTTTTCCACACATAGTCGCTTCCGATAGACTCGCCTGCGGTGACGGGCACAAGCACGGCGAGCAGAAGCATCCTGGTTAGTCATTTTTTGGCCGTTGGTCCTGGATATCGACCGGGGAATTCTCGAAGGTGTTGTCCTGCAGGATTATGCGCTCGGCCTCGCGGCTGATGCGGATGCCAACCTTTTGGTTTTCGCCGGCGGTATTTTCCAGTTTGGTATTGCGAACGGTTATATCCCGGGTTATGCCTTGAATATCGATGCCGATTCCCGACGAGCCTGATCCGTTATCGCGCACAATGCAATTCTCAATCCGATTTCGATGGCCGCTGCGAAATTCGCCACCCTCGATGCGAAAGAGGATTCCGACCTCTCCGTTGCGCTCGATTTTGCAGCGCCTTATAATGTTATCGGTGTCACGGTGTCCGATACTGACTCCATATTTCGCATTCTCCAATAAGATGCAATCCTCGGCAAGGCCGTCGGAGACGCCCCAGCAGAAGAAGATTCCCTGGCTGTTGCCACGGGCCGTGCAGTTGCGAAAGACGGGGCGCTGCGAGCCGCTTCCCGGATGGAAGCCGAGGTCGGCGTTATTCAACGCCTTGCAGTTGTGGAATTGAATATCGTCGCAGACCTGGAAGCTGAAGCCGTCGCCGTTGTAGTTTTGGGCGGTAACGTTCTTGAACTGCCAGCGGTTGCAGTGCTGGATGAAAACGGCGCCGGCGAAATTGCCGTTGATATGCTCATTCTCGTCACGGTTGCCGTCGAGTACTATGTCTTCCACGACGACGTTGTCCACGTTTTCAGCGGTCAGGATGGGGCAAATGGTCGCAGCAGTAGCATTCTTCTCGACCCAGAAGTTTTCTTTGGCGACCCGGTCCAGAAAGATAGTGTCTCCATCTACAGCGGTGACGGTGGCGCTTCGCACATCGTACTGCCAGTCGCCCTCGCCCTTCTTCGACCTAAGCATAATCCCCGCCCCGGGCATAAATCCGGCGGCATCTTTTACCTGTACGCCGTACTCGAACCAATCGGAATCTTTTGTCAGGGGCGTTACGGCGCCGTCGGCTTTTCTCAGAACGGTTTTCTCGCCCAAGCCTTTTACGACGACGTTGGGCCGCAGATAAATCGCATTTCGCAGGTCATATACGCCGGGCAGGATGCGAAGCGTGCCTCCGCCAAGCCGGTTGAGATATTCTATTCCGGCCTGGATGACCTTGTCGTCTGTGCCCTGCAGGTCGCCCTGGGTCTGTCCGATGGTCAGGACCATGCCGCATCGGTCTCGGATGGGACGGTTACTTGATGTCGCAGGTTGTTTGGAGGCGGCCTCTTGATCGCCTATTCCTGTGGCGGGATGTAACATCACCGTGAAAGAGACGGCTAAGGCCAGAAGGAACGGTCGCGCCACTGACGCTTTGAAGAATTTCTCGTTGTTTTCGTACATTTTCGCACCTTTCGCAAACAATGACGGAATCAGGTATGTTCTACAGGGATGCCCGCTACTCGCGCACGATGACCTTGACCTTCTGCGTGACGGGCAATTTATCCGCCGTGCCTGTGACTGTAACGATGTGGATCCCGGGGTCCTTGAACTTGTGGGTGATCGCGGAGTAGGGCCGATAGTCCTGGACAACGGCGCCGTCGCCGAAGTCGATTCGGATATTTTCCACTTCCATGCCTTGGGGCCAGAGCCGGAAGTTGACAGGCTCATCCACATTGACTTCCGATGAAGGATAGTACGTTACGAAGATGGTTGGAATCACATCCTCGGGGGCGGAGCGGGAATAGACCTTCACCTTGCAGAGATCGACATCGACGGCTCCGCGGTCATCCTTGACCCAAAGGGCGGTGATGTAACAGCCTGGCTTATCATAGACTTTCTCGGCCACAGGCCCATTCGCGGAGGCACCGTCGTGGAATTCCCACTTGAACGACGTGATATTCGAGTTAGGGGCCATCGAGCTCGAGCCGTCGAAGAGGACCGTGTCGCCGGTCAGAGCCATTTTGTGGGGGCGGGCCACGGCGTAGAGGCCGGCTCGGCCGTCTTCCCAATACGCTGCGACCAGCCAGGGAAACAGATTGAGATTACGGCTGGAGTGGTCGACGGCCATTGCAGAGTCGGACAGATAGGCCCCGATGTGCAAATGGGAGAAATTGCCCGATGCGCCCCTTTTGCCGAGCATGCCGACCCACTGGCCCTTTTTAACGTGCGCTCCCACTTCTATTCCCGAGAGGATGGAATCGAGGTGGCCGTAGTAGAAAACGAATCCTTTATCGTCCCGGATTGAGAGGCTTCCCTGGTCGCGGTCGGCCAGGGTAACGACGCCGTCGATGCAGCTTAGGACCTTCTGCCGGGTTTCGTAGCCTGCGAAATCGACCCCGTAGTTGTGGTAGAATCGCTGGCCCTGCGGGTCTCCATCGCGGTCGCCCAAATGAACAGGCTCATTGTAGGTCTGCATCCCGAGGCAGAAGAGGCGGTATCCGGGCAGGGGGAAGCAGAAGAGGCCCGTATCGACGATGGGGTCCGAGGCGTCCCAGAGCGAGAGCTGCACGCGCTTCGGAATGTCCATCCAGGCCGAGGTTGTGTCCGCTTGTATCCGGAGACCATCGATCTCGGTGGGCATGACGTAGGGCGCGCAGGTCAGCTCGACCGCTTTGCCGTCAATCTCGATCTTCACGTCTGCCTGCCGCACCAGGTGGATGACGGGGTCTTTATATTCCTTTACCGAGAGCAGGGAGATTCGTTTCTTCGTACCGTCTTTGAGCTGGAAATCGCAGCTTTGGCCGATATCAAGGTACACGAATCGCTGGCTCGAGTACTTGATCCTTGCGGCTTGGGCGGGCGTTATCTCGTTTGTCGGTTCGGGGGCGGCGCCTTCTACCTCGGTGAGATGGTGCGTGATGCCCTCCTTGAAGAGGAAGGGGCCCTCGAAGCACAGCCGTCCATTTTCCAGCCAAACCTTGTCGTATCTCGTCGAGACCCTGCCGTCGGCGTGTTTGAAGAGCAGCCCGCCTGATGAGTCGATGAGCCAGGTTGTCTCGTTGGGGCTCGCAATGCCCTTGATGGAGCCATCTTCATTTAGCGTAGCGATTCCGTTGACGGCGCCGCCTTGCTGCGACGTCCAGGAGAACTCGAAGCTTCTGCCCGCGAGGGTTTCTCGGTCGATTTTGTTGTTGCTGATTTGCGCTCCGAGGACCAATGCAGATATCGGAAACAACAAGAATACAAGACCAAAGCGATTGTCACAAACAGTTTTCATCGGATGGCCCCATTTCAATTATGGATTCATATTTTAGACGGATTCCGTAGTCAGCTCTACCGCAGAGACGGATGCAGGCGGGAATGTCCAGGTCTGACCCGGGTCCAGTGCGCTTTCTTTGGGGAAGGTATTCTCGGGGCGGTATTCGAAGATCTCAAACTCCGGATCCAGGGCGAACCAGTATGCACGCCCCCCCGTGATCTTTCTGCCGCGGACCCGGAAGGCCGACTTGACGGATTTGGTCCGATTGGTGTTGACGACGTGGAGGAAGATGCGGTCGCCCGCCAGGCCGGCCGTGGTATCGAGACCGTCGGGGGCGGCGGCAACCTCAACGGCCTGGCTGCCGGAATGTCTTCGATAAAGACTCATCACCATCGCGACCGGCATCATGAACGATTTGCCCGAGGGAACGGGGATTATCACGGCGTTGTTCTGCCAGCGCGTTCCGCAGAAGTCGGCGAGGGTGGCGATTTTGAGGATGTCTCCGTTTCTCTCGTGGACGTTGAGGGTGCGTGCATTGGCCACGCCGGCGGCCCAGGTCGAGAGGGCCTCGCAGCGGTTTCGGCCGGGCAGGAAATAGTGACATTCGGTCATGGCGACGGGAATTTTGTACTTGGCAAGCTGCTGCCGCATCTCGTCGAGGGCCGTCTCCTGGGCCTTGTACGTTCTCATGAAGTAGTCCCAGGTCTTTGCCGGGTCTTTTCGGTATTCAATGCCGTGGAGGGGCGAGCTTTCGCCGCCGGGGCCGAAGCCGTTGTGAAAGGCGATATACGAAAGCTGCTCGCCGGCGACCTCTGCCATCCGCCCGGCCCATCCGCTGCCTCCCCATCCGATGATTTTGATGGTCGGGTCGGTCTTTCGCATGGCTTTGGCGAATTCGAGGGTTTTCTTCGCGGCGGTCTCCAAGTTCATCTCGGGGCCGTAGGATGTCTCGTTGCCGACCTGCCAGAGCTTGACGCCGTAAGGCTCTTTAGCGCCGTGTTGGCGTCTCAGGGCGTTGGATGGGTTGTTGCAGTAATCGACCCATTCGGCGGCCTCTTTGGCGTC
>JAFGTU010000541.1 GCA_016933985.1 Sedimentisphaerales bacterium
AAAAGATGCAGCTGAGCGTATCAAACAATTAGGTCAAATATCGTCAACAACGTAACACAGCAGCCGAAAAAGAAAATACTTTTTCGGTATGGTAGATTTTCTTTATGCTTGACGGGATCCCTAATGGGTGGCTTCGGTTGGGGGGCTGATTTTGAGATTTTCGATTTACTATTGACGGATTGCGGTTTCCGCGCCTTTGACAAGCTCAGATTGCAAATCCGGCAAATCCGGCGCCATCATACTGATTTCTTTTTACCGACAGGCGGGAGCCGCTTCCGCGGAGAAGACTCACCCATCCACCTTCACTGAACCTACGGTGGACAACCAGGCCTTGCCACTCTGCAGAAAAATGTGCTACGCGCCACAACTGGCAAGGCAAGGAGACCAGGGGGCCTCGGTCTATGCATTAGCATGAGGTGAAATCTTAGGTTTTTGCTCCTGAGGTATATGAGCCCTATGTATATGACAGTAAGCTTCATGGTTATAGATGCTCAAGATATGCGTGCAGTGCGGAAACATGCATTTCCTGCCCTCAGCCGAAGTCTTTAGTATTTTCCCCATCGTTACTCCTAATAGATAAATCGCCAATCAAAAAAGCCGTACAGGTTACCTGTCTTCGTCTGCGGCCGAAAGATTTTCTAATCTTCTGTATAGGACTATAGCACATTATTCGGCTTTGTCAAACAATCTCTTTCTAAGGGACTGCCGCCTAAAGCATCTAAGAGCAAGAAAACCGTTCGCGGGAATGACCCCCCGGCACGGATCCGCCAGCTATCCAGCCAACCTGCAACGAATCTAACTTCGGCTGGGGGGTGATTTTAAGATTTTCCATCCTTCGATAAGCCTGCTACCGCATTTCGCAAGTTCCCCGACTATATTGTCATTTCGACCGAGCGAAGCGAGTGGAGAAATCTATTCAAACACCTAAATTCCATCTCTCTTATAGTCGTTCCATTTATGAAATGCGCTACTACCCAAATAGCGGTGGCCAACCCCAAGCCCGGGTCTCGTGGGAGATCGTCTCTGCGGTTATTCCGGATTTTCCTTGACGGCCAAACCCCGACGGAGTATAATACATATCAAACTAACAGAATCGAAATACTAAGTGGTATGTAGTATATGGAATATGGAATCTCGCACGTCCTCTTTCGTCCATCGTCCGTCTTCTGTCCTCCGTCTTCCGTCCTTTGTCTCTTTGTGCCTTGGTGTCTTCGTGGCTACACATCTTCGTGGCAAGCAGTCAATTATGCAAAACAAACCCAATTTCAAAATAGGTAAAATAGCTCTAACCCCTTGCTATGAAAAGCATTATGGCCGGATTCTCTCCTTCCGACCCCAGCAAAACAAACCCAATCAAACCCAATTTCAAGCGACCAAACAGCTCAGCCGTGCGAAAAATCGCTCCGCGCAGCACTATCTCTGGTGGAAATCACGCGGGGTTATACCGCCATCCCGCCCTGGGGCAGGATGGGCTGGAAAATGGTAGTGGTTTCTCGGTGGATATGGTATATATATGAAGAACAGTGTTAATCTGTGTAAATCTGTGTCGAAAAAAGAATCGGTCGGTTTGGGAATGTTAGCTGGCTGTCAACGATAGGAGATTTGAATTATGAGTGATAATAAGATGAAACGTCGTACTTTCCTCAAGCAAAGCGCCGTGATCGGTGCAGGCCTGGTTGTCGCCAAATCCGGGATTCTGCGTGCCGGGAATTCTCCCAGCGAGAAGCTGAATATCGCCGTTATCGGCGTCGGCGGTCGCGGCGGGTCCAACCTGAACGATGTCCGCAGCGAGAACATCGTTGCCCTCTGCGACGTCAACGGCAACAACCTTGCCTCCGCTGCGAAGCAATTCCCCGACGCCAAGACCTATGTCGATTGGCGAAAGTGCCTCGAACAGAAGAATATCGAGGCCGTCGTCTGCTCCACCACGGACCATACGCACGCCTTTGTCAATGTCTGGGCGATGAACCGCGGGATGCACGTCTATAGCGAAAAGCCCCTTGCCAATTCCGTCGAAGAAGCACACCTGGTCCGGGCGACGTACCTTAAAAACAAGGACAAGCTCGCCACCCAGATGGGCACTCAAATCCACGCCAGCGATAATTACCGCCGCATGGTCGAGCTAATCCGCGGCGGCGCTATCGGCACGCCCAGTGAGGTTCGCGTCTGGTGCAGCCGAACGCCCGCGGGCGGAAGCTATCTGCCGGAGGTCAAGCCGATCCCCGATTATCTCAACTGGGACCTCTGGGTCGGCCCGGCTACATTCCAGCCGTACAATCCGGGGTACGTCGGAGGATGCCTCAAGTGGAACCGATTCTGGGACTTCGGCAGCGGACAAATCGGAGATATGGGAAGCCACATGATGGATATGGCTTACTGGGGACTCGATTTGAAGATTCCTACCACCTGCAAGGCAGAAGGAAGCGAGCAGAATAGCGATACGCTGCCGATTTGGCTTACAGCGGAATGGGACCACCCCGCAAACGACTGGCGCCCGGCGATTAAAGCCTATTGGTACGACGGCGGAAAAAAACCGGGAATGCCCTCCGAGGCATTCGACAGGGAGAAGCTCTTCAAAGGAGCAATGTTTAAGGGCGACAAGGGTTGGCTTCTGGCCGATTACGATTGGCGGATCCTGATGCTCAGGGGCGATATGACGCATTACAAATCGCCGAAAGCCGACGAGCTGATTCCGCCTTCTATCGGTCATCACAAGGAGTGGATCGTGGCCTGCAAGACGGATAAGAAGACGCTCTGTAACTTCGATTATTCCGGCGCCTTGGTCGAGGCTAATATGCTTGCGCTCGTTGCCTACCGCGTCGGAAAGCCCCTGGACTGGGACTCGAAGAATATGAAGGCGACGAATTGCCCCGAGGCCGATCAGTACATCCGAAAGACCTATCGCCAGGGCTGGGTCTTAAACGGGTAAGTTAGTGACTCAAACTGACCGACTCACCTTGCCATACCTGCGAAAGCAGATCTCGGATGAAAATAGATCGGAGAGACTTCTTGAAACAATGCGCTCTGGCGGCAGGAGCATCGGCGCTTGGCTGCTCTGCTATAGCAACAGATCAATCGCTCAAGAAAAGTTCGACGGATTTCCAGACAGACAAGCCGAACATCGTTCTTCTTTACATTGACGACTGGGCCTGGAATGGGACACCGGTCGCCATGGACAACTCGCACATGTCTGTTCTGCGAATGTCGAATGTTAAGAAGCTGGCGCGCGATGGCATGAAGTTTCGCAATGCCTACGCATCGCCGCAATGTTCATCCGCATTACGATCCCGAGATCTACAAGCAGGACAAGAATTACGCGGACCGTATGCCGTTGGGGGCTTTCGAAGGCCAACGACCACTTGAGGAGGATGAGAAATAGCCCATTACTATCGCTCGTACAACAGTCTGGGCTCCATGACACCGCCTGGCCCTGCTGAATTGTGTCGTGAGGCCGGCCATGCGAGACCACGCCACGGCCGCACCGAGGTCTCCTGTCTTCTCTGCCTCCGCCGCCGCACAAAGCCATTCCTGCGCGAGCCGCGCTGTTTCTTCTCGCTCTCGTCTGGCCTTAATCGCCGCTCCATCAGGCGCCCCGTTCACTGCGCCGCTGACGAACTGTACCAACTTCTGATAGTCGGCATCCGTCGCTTTGGCTAACTGTTCTGGTGTGATTTTAATGTCTTTGTCCATAGCCTTATCGCCCTTAAAAAAACAGGTTCTCATCCAAAAAAGTTGGTGAATAATAAAGGCTGTTTTGACTTAACTCTTTTGGATTTAACGCTTTAAGGCAACAGCATGCATAGTACATATATGCTGTTGCCCACAATGCGATAAATCCGTGTTTTTCACAGCTTTAGCCCATAAACTAACGCAAAACTAACCAACTTTATTGGAGTTGAGCCAAAAAACAAAAACTGTCCGCCCCAAATATGGGCTCATAAAGCCAGTATGCAAAGGCACTTACAGAGCGACAGAGAAATATTTCACCCCCAGTTGAGTTTCTTTCGGAAAAAGTGGTTGACTTATGTGGGAGGGGTAGAGAATAGAATAGCAAACAGGTGGCCGGTTGCGTCGGCCGGTCAACCCGCTAGACAGATACGGGGAAACAATACGACTCAAAGTGTCTGTATGTTCTGGTCCTGGCTGTTTTCGTGTCAATGAGTCTTTGAAGCGAAGGAGATAGTGTTATGAACGGAAGAATGGCAGTTCTGCTTGTCGTTGCTGGATGTATTTTCGCATTTGTTAGGGTCGGCTGCGCGACGCCCGCGGAGGATGCGCGGGCCATTCTTGACGCCACCGGGATCAAGGGCGGCTTCGTGGTCTATTTGGGCTGTGGAGCCGGTCAACTGACCGCCGCGCTGCGAACGAGCGGCAACATTGTCGTTCAAGGTCTGGACACCTCGCCGGCGAACGTCGAAAAGGCGCGGGCCGCCATCCAGTCGTCGGGCTTGTACGGCCCGGTTTCGGTCAACCTGTTCGACGGCAAGCGCCTGCCCTATGTGGACAATCTGGTGAATCTGATTGTCGTCGAGGATGCGGGGCAGGTTCCCATGTCGGAGATCATGCGAGCGCTGGCGCCGCTGGGTGTTGCCTGCTTCAAGCATGGCGGCACATGGACCAGGACAGTCAAACCATGGCCCGTCGACATCGACGAATGGCCGCAACATCTATACGGCGCCAACAACAACGCGGTGGCCCATGACAGCGTCGTCGGCCCGCCGCGCCATTACCAATGGACGTCAACGCCCGAATGGAGCCGCGCTCACCTGGTGCTGCCGTCGATTCAAGGCTTGGTTTCGGCGAAAGGGAGGCTCTTCACCATCGAAGACCAGGCGTCCATCGAACACCCGGCGCTGCCTGGCAAGTTCACCCTGGTGGCGCGCGACGCTTTCAATGGCATTGTGTTGTGGCAACGGGAGTTTCCCGACTGGCATCCGATGAATCTCTACATCAAGCATCTCACGGCCCAGATCATGCGTCGCCTGGCGGTTATTGGCGACACGGTCTATTGCACGCCTGGCTACAGCGCTCCTATCACGACCTTCAACGCGGCCACCGGCAAGCAGCTCAAGACTTATGACGGAACCGAGCGCACGCAGGAACTCATCTACGAGCAAGGCGTCCTCTACGCTGTCATTGGCGATCATACCGACACTCGCGCCATCGGCGACACTAAGGGCAGCCTGGCCGCAAGTCAGTTTCCGCAGGCCGTTTACGGTCCGATCATTCCAAAACTGGACGATCCCCAGAGTACGATTGTGGCCATCGACGCCGATTCCGGCCGGCGCCTGTGGGAGAAATCAGGCGCCGATACAGCCGGTTACCAGGGCTCAACGCTGGCGATTCACGGCCAATACGTCGCGTTCTGTTCGGCCAAACCGGGGCCGGGCGCCGACATCCCGGAGCCGGTGCGGGATAATCTTCCCGCGCGCAACACGCAGGGATCAGTGGTCTGTCTCGATCAGACGTCGGGAGCCGTCCTGTGGCGCAAACCGGTCCATCTCGCCCTCAGTTCAGTCACCGGAACGGCCCCGGCTCTCGTGCTTTCCGACAGTACCGTTTATCTGGCCGACGCCAAGACCCTGCATGCGTTATCAATAAAGGACGGGAAGCAACTGTGGACTGGAAGCGCTCAGATAAACCATCACAAGCCGCCAGACCTGTTCCTCACGGGCGGGGCCGTATGGACCGGTAACAGCGGCAAATACACGGCCTACGATGCGGCTACGGGTAAAATCGTACGGACCATTCAGCAGGCGATGACCGGCCCTATGGGGCACGATCGCTGCTATCGAAACCGGATCACCGATCGCTTCTTTATCAACTCCGCGACGGGCGGCACCGACTTCATCAAACTGGAAACGTCCGGCGGAACCCCGGAAAATGAATTTCCCAA
>JAFGTU010000542.1 GCA_016933985.1 Sedimentisphaerales bacterium
CGATGATTTGCTGCGGCGAGTGATTCCTGGACACCACGTCGATCAGGACCACATAGCCCTTCTGGTTGAGCCTCTTGAGGCAGGCGGCATCGACCGAAAACGGCTGGCCCTCGCGACTGATACAGACCCCTCCGCTGGTCAAAGCCACCTTGGCGCCGGCCGCGTCCTCGAACTCCTTTACCCCGGGCTTGGTGCTATGCTCCCTCCAGTCGTACGCGCCAAGATATATCCCGCTCAACGGTGCGACGATCTTCAGCCCCGTACTATCCCCGCTGCCCCCGGTGCCGTCGTTGGTATTCTCGCCGGAGCAGCCGCAGGCAAGTAAAAGCAATAAAACCAACATGATTCTCATAGCATTCATTTTCATCTCTTACTTTGGGCGCGAGTAGCCGGGAGCTTCCTAATCGGTGTTTCTGCACGCCTTCACAGTTTTCCTGATACACTCCAGTAAAATTCACGCCCTAATAATACCAAAACTACGCCGTAATTTCAACGAGTTTCCTAAAAATTCGGCACGATAAGTCCGGTTGAACACAAGAAAAGCCGGGTATTTGCGTCGAAAGCTCACCCCTCCACGCCGTGTCCGCACACCAGCTACTTTGACCTCCATCCCGGGCCCCGATTTTTTGAATAATTCGCCACATCACCCCGGCCTCGCAGGTATTGTCGAGAAACGCATTTGAGGTTGAGCCAGTATCTCTGTTTCAAATCTGCTCATAACACTGGTGGAGGCAGATTCTTCGCTGCGCTCAGAATGACAAAACGATACACTATTATACAGACCAAAGACTTATGAGTTTCAATAGCATCGAGTCGGCCAGTTTGAGGTATTCTATTTTTTGCGGGCTGTATTTGGCTGCTTGGCCCGGTCTATCAGGTCTTTGATTGAGACCGGGGCGCCGCCTTTGGCCTTGGATTCATCCGCTGCGGACATGAAGGCGAATATCTCGATTGTCTCATCGGCGGGGACGGCGGGCTTGCCGGTCTTGAAGAATTTGATAATTTCATCGACCAGAGGTCCATAGCCGGCGTATTCGCCGGCGGGTGCGATTTTCTTTGCGCCGAAGATTGTCGCGCCGTATCCGCTCTTTCCCTTGCGTATGCCACGGAAAGTGCCGATTCGTCCGTCGGACCAGCGTCCGACGGCCAGCTCGAAGTCTTTGGTCTGCGTGCGCGTGACCATTTCGCAGCCCGGGCCCATAATCGCAAAGAGCATCTCGACCCCGTGTACGCCATACCAGTACAGATCGGGGTGGTGCTCTTCCAGAGAGCAGGGGCCGTAGGCGTCGCAGCCGAGAACGCCGCCGATATTCGGGTCGCTGCGGGCATCGAAGACGCCCGGCGAGAAACGCAAGGACGAGCTCGACCAGCAAGGGACGTTCTTCTCTTTCGCCAGCCGGAATATCTCAATCACGTCGGCCAAATTTCCCGCCATAGGCTTATCGATGAACAAGGGTATCCGGGCTTCGATAACGGGGCGAGCCTGCTTCAAATGAGGGCGGCCATCGACGCTCTCTAGCAGGACGCCATCGACCTTTTGGCACAGTTGCTCGATGCTATCGACTATCTCCAGGCCGTATTTCTCACGCAGCTCGTTCGTGAATCCTTCTACGCGATTGCGCGAGGAATCGATGTCGGGCGAGCCGCCCGGATAGCCTGCGACGACCTTGCAGCCGTGTTCGGCGGTCTTCTTATTGATCGCGTTTGTAAAGGCAGTTACGTGCGAAGTATCAAGCCCAATCATCCCGAGCCGAAACACCTTCTGTTCACTGCGGGTCTGTTCAACCGAACCGGCAGCCGCAATCAGCGCTGCAACAACATAAACCATCCTTTTCATAGTCATATCTCCAAAACCGTAAGTGTCTTTCAGGCCTTTTTGGGCGGGTCATACTGCGGTATTTTGAGTAACTCGCCTTTTTTCAGGGCCGACTGATGTGCGACAATTCCCGGGGCCGTATATGCCAGGGCCTCGTAAACATCAATTGTGGGCCGGCGGTCGTGCACGATTGCATCGACGAATTCGTGCGTTAGAAACGTATGGGAGCCTTCGTGTCCGCTGTCGTGGCGCAGCGGCTCGGGCAGCATATCGCTCTGCCACCAGTGCGGCTGTTTGTACTGCTCGAAGAGCGGGGCCTTGCGCTCGAACCCGGCATCGTCCTTTTCCATTCGCTCGCTCGAGCGGATAATCACCGGGCCTACGCCGTTGGGATGTGGGCCGTAGAAGCTCATTTTGTCGCCGATCCACTGTGCCCTTTCGCAGCCTCGATGTGCCCCTTTCCACCAAATATTGACGCGAAAGGCATTTCCGCGGTCGGTCCGGAACATCGCCGATTCGTTCCAGAACGGGTTGCCCCAGGCGTTGTCTTTTAGGATCTGGTCGCCGTCTCCCCAGCCGTGACATGCGACCTCGGTTAGCCGCTCGCCGGTGACTGAGATAAGCTGGCTGGTGCAGTGGGTCGGGTAGTGCATCGGGGCCAAGCCGTGGCGCCAGGTGCGTTTGTCGTCCCAGAAATAGAGCGATTCGAGGCCCGGATGCTGATACTCGGCCTCGCAGTAATAGAGCGATCCGAACTTGCCCTGCTCGTAGAATTTTCTCGCTGAGATAGTAGTCTGCTGGAAGTGGCCCGTCTCAGCCATCATATACTTGAGTCCGTATTTCTTGACGGTCTCGGCCAGCAGGTCGGCCTGCTCGATTGTCGCCCACGCAGCCGGGACAGCGGAGATCGCGTGCTTGCCGTTCTTCATCGCCTCGACCACATGCTGAACGTGCAGCGGCCCGTCGGTGAAAATCGCAACCGCATCGATATCCTTGGCGAGCACCAGCTCCTCAAGAGAATTGTAAGCCCTGTCGCACCCATAGACCTGCATCAGCCCCTTTCGCCGATCCTCACGTAAATCGCTCACCGCCGCGACAACGCAATCGGGATGCTCGCGCCATTGAAATGAACATCCGAACCCGCCGCCCACAACACCGATGCGCACCTTTTTCGGCGCGGTATTGACGGCAATGGCGGCCTGCGGCACAACCATTACGGCGGCGATCGCTCGGCCGGTTTGCTTTAGGAAATCACGTCGTGAATGGTCCTCCGCGGGCAGTACTTTTTTCGGCGCCATAAGCTCAAACTCCTTCGATTGTCCGGTTCTTGAGTTTCTGTAAGGGCGGCAGCAATTGTAATGCAGGCAATGTTCTGCGACAAGCCCTTTTACCTCATCCGCATTGACCAAGACGCCCTGCCTCCATATAATCATCCACAGTTAACGAAGCCGCTGACATGTAAATCCCAAGAGCCGAAGGAGTCTGAAAATGAAGGTTTCGTCTATGTCTTTTGCTGTTTTTTCCTGTTGCATTATTGCCTGCCTGGCCGGTTGCGGCCCGTCTCGGTCGCGGACTGAGCAGCCCGGGCAGCCGGTCTTTGAGAGGCAGGAGGATTTTCACTGGCCGCAGGGCAAACGGGCGGCGATCAGTCTGACGTTCGACGACGCCAGATTAAGCCAGATCGACCGCGGCGTTCCAATGCTCGACGAATACGGCCTCAAGGGCACTTTCTATGTCTCGATTGAGAGTCTGAAGGAGCGGGTCGAAGGCTGGAAGAAGGCCGTCGCCGCCGGGCACGAGATCGCAAATCACTCAGTCAAACATCCGTGTTCGGGCAATTTCCCATTCTCGCGCGACAAGGCCCTGGAGGACTACACGCTCGATATGATGCGAAATGAGCTGGATGAGGCAAGCGGTATTATCGAGCAGCTTCTGGGCGTGAGGCCCGTTTCATACGCCTATCCCTGCGGGCAGAAATACGTAGGACGCGGAATGAATCTAAAAAGTTATGTCCCGCTTGTGGCCGAGAAATTCCTGACCGGCCGAGGCTGGCTGGACGAATGGGCCAACGACCCGGCCTACTGCGATATGGCGCAGCTTATGGGCGTTAAGCTCGATGAAAAGGATTTCGACGAGGTCAAGACGGTGATGGACCGGACATTGGCAAACGGCGGCTGGCTCGTTTTTTGCAGCCACGAGGTCGCCGAAGACGGGCGCCTTGTCACAAGCTCGCAGACCCTAAGGGCGCTCTGCGAATATGCCAGAGACCCGGGAAATGGAATATGGCTTGACACAGTCCAGAATATAGCCACGTACATCCTCAAACAGCGCACCGAAAAGGCAGGGTAATTATTATGGAAAGAATTTCAGTTGTCACTTGCAGGGGGATTCTTGTTGCTGTCACGTTTCTCCTTTTTGCGTCGTCCAACGTTCATGGGCAGGAATCCGCTGAGGTCCTGCGTGCCGGTGTGGCGCGGATCGACATCACACCGAAAGAGCCTGTCACGCTGTCCGGCTATGCGAGTCGCAAGGACCTATCCAAGGGCGTGCACGACCCGTTATCGGCGAGAGCTGTAGCATTCGTGGGTAACGGCAAACGCCTGGTGCTTGTTTCGACGGATGTGATCGGATTTTACGACGGCACAGCCGAATACCTTCGCAAGGTGATTCTTGCCAAGTTCAATCTCCGGCCGGGCGAGCTTTTCCTGGCGGGTATTCATACCCACGCTGCGCCGACCCTGACTTTGGACAAGGACAAAGGCCACGAAAACAATCTCAAATACACTGAGACGCTGGAGGGCAAAATACTAAAAGTAATCGAAGAAGCGCTCGATTCGCCGGCTCCTGTTGGCATCGGGTGCGGCATCGGCTATTCACCTGTCGGGTCCAACCGCCGGGAGGTGCGGTTGGACGGTGCCGGCTGGCCTAAAGAGGCCATCAAATTAGGGCGCAATCCATACGGCCCGACCGATAAGCAGGTCCTCGTCGCCAAAGTCGCCGGATCCGACGGCGCGCCTGTCGCCGTCCTGTTTGACTACGCAACTCACGGCACGTCGCTCGGACCCCAAAACTATATCATAAGCGGCGATGTACTTGGGCTGGCTGAGCAGTTCGTCGAGAAGGTCCTCGCGCCTGGGGTCATTGCCCCGGCCTTCGCCGGCGCTTCAGGCGACATCGACCCCTGGTACAGGATACTTCCGGAGTTCAATACCGAAGCCGGGTGGATACCCGAACCCGTATTGCTGGGGACGCTGCTCGGCGAAGAGGTCGTTCACGTCTATCGCGATATAAAAGAGACCAATGTCGGCGCCAAGATCGAATCCGCCTTCATCACAATGGCGCTGCCGAGAAAACCAGGCGAAAATCCTGACGACAAAACAAAAGATCCAACCGCTTCCCTGAACATAACCGCGGGGCGGGTGGGCGACATTGGCTTCATCGGCTTCGGCTGCGAGATGTGCACAGAGATCGGAATGGCGATAAAGGCGGCCTCGCCATTCAAACACACCTTTGTAATCACCCACTGCAACGGCGCCGCCGGCTACCTGCCCACTAAAGACATGTACAAAGAAGGCGGCTACGAAGTCCGAAGCTCTTCCTTCGCACCCCAGGCGGCCGAGATAGTGATAAAGCAATCCCTAAAAATGCTCTACCAGCTATGACCGACACATCGTCAAGCAGCGCACCGCAAGGGAAGCGAATCATGCAAGGCATAAATAGGACAGTCGTAGTCGTTGGATCCAAACAGCCTTTTATTGATTGGCTAAGATCAATAGCGGATGATGATTTCGACTACACTCTTGAACAAATATCCGCAGACAATCTTACTTTTCTCATTCCGCAATCCGACAACTCCGATGAAGCTATGGAATATATCCGTAAAAGATATGACTTGATATTTGAGTGGGCATTCGGGGGTTGCGCTGCAACAGAAGAATTGTGGTCGGCAAAACGAAATTGGAAAATGCTCGATGATTTGTTTGACATCGAGATATACTCTGAGGTCTTTGATTGACTGGATGGAAGGCTTGAGAAAGAGGATGTGTAGGAATGCATAAATCAGTTGTAAAATGGAAAGTAAGAATCAAAATATGCATTCTGTGAGAATAGGGATAGATGGTGGTGGGTTAGCCGGAGTGGTTGCGTTGAGGGGATAAGCCAATACAATTCCCGTTTTATCGCCGGTCTGAGCTGCCTGCGATGGTTAATGAAAACCGCGGGCGAGACGCATAAACCTTTGTCGGGTATTGAGTTATGAGGGCGAGGGTAGTTGTTTTGTGTAAACCGGGGGGGGATTTCTGCTTTCTTGCTAAATGTCGGCTGATTTCAAGCCGATAATAAAATTGAAACTGTGGCTGGTTTCGCAGCGGATAAACGAGGTTTAAAGAACAGAACCCAAGAGAAATCGAAGGTGGCGGTGTCTGCGGGATCGCAGATTACATCGCAAAGCCATTCGGCTTCATCGAATTAGGCGAGAAAGTCTGAGGCGGTGCTTAGCTCGCGAGAAAAAGTTCTCCTCGCGCCGTTCTAAGATATGGAAGGGAACGAAGAATGTCAAGGAGCTTGAAAAAGTTGTTCGGTGCAGTGTTCGGCTGGTTAGGTAGTTGGCTCGGCCAAGACATTGGCATTGACCTCGGCACTTCTTCCACTTTGATATGTGTACGCGGTAACCGCATTATCCTAAATGAGCCCACTGTAGTTGCTGTCGACAAAAGGACCAATGCTGTTTTGAGCAACGGTGAAGCGATTGGCTCAGTTGCCAACGAAATGCGCGGCAAAACGCCGCAGTCAATCAAAACCGTAAGACCTCTCAAAGGCGGCGTGATAGGTGACTTCGACAGAACACAACAGATGCTCGGTCATTTCATCAAGAAGGTGCACAGTCGAGCGATGGCGGGCTGGGCCAAGCCGAGAGTTGTAATTGCCGTACCGAGCGGAATTACTTCGGTTGAGCGCCGGGCGGTTGTTGAAAGCGCCGAATATGCCGGAGCCCGCAAGGTCTATCTGATTGACGAGCCGATGGCGGCAGGAATCGGATCCGGCCTGCCTATCGCAGAACCCACAGCCTCAATGATTGTAGATATTGGAGCCGGGACCACTGAGGTGGCCATACTAAGTCTGGCCGATATTACCGTATGTAAGTCAATCCGCATCGGCGGCGACAATATCGACGAAGCAATAATCGCACATCTGAGAAAGACCTATAACTTGCTTGTCGGAGAGGCAAGCGCAGAAAAGGTAAAGAAGGAAATTGGCTCTGCCGCACCGCTCGAAGATGAGTTAACGATGGAAATCGCCGGAAGGGACACGATTTCGGGCCTCCCGAGGAAGATTATAATAACCAGCGAGGAAATCCGCGATGCCCTGCACGAACCAATCAGTGCGATCATAAACGCCATTATAGCGACGTTGGAAAGCTCCAAACCTGAACTCGCTGCTGATTTGGTCGACAATGGCATACATCTCTGTGGCGGCGGCTCTCTTCTAAGAGAATTGGATACGGTGATTGCAACTGCAACCGGCTTGGAAGTCACGAGAGTAGAGGACCCGTTATATTCCGTAGCGTATGGCACAAGCATGTATATGGAGAATCTTGATCTCTGGAAGGATACAATGGATCGAAGCTATTAGTAGTGGCAAGAATATGACGACCGCCCGAGTCGGGCTGTGGAGTAGCTTGGAATATGAGGAGGAAAGATGCGGACCGAACGAAGCAGTGCCTGTAAACCGTTGTTATATTCTTTCTTGCTGTTAGCCGGACTTATGTTACTCTTTGCCCCACAAAGCTTCTCGGACAAGTGTCGGATGTCCTTTGCCTCCGCGTTCCAGCGGCCTTTGGCTGTCGGAACAGATCTCTCTGTTTTGCTGCGTGGACACGAACAATCCGCAAGCGTTGTTAGCGATAGTCAATACCGTAGGCTCCGGAATTTCCAAGCCAACACTGCACTGTGGCTACGGGAGGAACGCCAAAAGGTCGAGGGGTTGACGAAGTTGCCCGGCAGAACCGTTTGGGGAGGCACGAGCTTTGTCGTAGCTGATATAATTACAAGTACAATGAACAAAACATGCGGTGAGCTTCTCATAAACCGCGGCAAGGAAGATAGCTTGGCCGAGGGGCAGTTCGTCCTTGGCGAGTCCAGCATCATCGGCACCGTACATAGTGTAGGTTCTCACGTTGCCAGGGTCAAGCTCATTACCGATCCCGAATCCAAAATCCCGGTGAGCATAGCCAATCTGGACGTCGGACGCGTAATGAAAGGTATCGGCGGCCATTCGGCCACCGTCTGTCTGTTGCCGACAAAATATAAAATAGAGACTGGGGATATTGTCTGGGCCAGGAAGAAACCAGGATTCCTCAATAGATCGCTGATAGTCGGAACAGTGGGACACTGCAAAAGCAGCGACGAAAGTCCTTCCACCTGGGAAATAATCGTGAAGCCGTCATGTAGTATAGAAAGACTAAACAGCGTAACTGCTATCGTCCAGGGCCCTGAGGGGAATACTGAACATGCAAAACCCGAGTATTCTGAATAGAAGCAGGCACTCAAGCGGTCCGAAGGAAATCTTTCCTCCCTCGGCCCAAATAAACTCTGTAAATGGGCAATTGAATCTAACAAAGCCCTTGGAATTCAAGGCCATTATGTAATTGAAGGAGACAATCATGGCACGCTATTCTCCCAAATCATATCTTAGGCTAAAAGGCAAGAGGCGAAAATGGCTTTATGTCGTTTTTGTGGTCCTGCTCATCGTGGCAGTGAAAATGAAAATCCATATTCGCGGGTTTAGTCCTGCCGCCATTTTTGGCGAAGATGATTCCGAATTCATCCCGACTCCGGACAATATCGCAACTGAGGACGAAGTAATTGCGCCTCACTTGAAGCTCATACCTGAGTCGAACCTCAGGCAGATATCCCAATCGCCTTACAAGCCACTCACCGAACCGGCGGAGCAGCACGCAGCCGACCCGCCTGTGCAAGAAAATGTTCCAACATTGGATCTGCCCCAAGGCCATAGACCGACTCCCTGGCAGTCGCCCGAATTAGATGCAACTGATGCCAAGGCTGTCTCCAGCCTCAAGGCAAAGCCTTCCAACATTGTTCAGGCCCGCGATAAGCTAAATGAGATGCTCTCGAATAAGCCAATGAGCACGCAACAATTGGCATTTGTCAAGGAGGCGCTATCAGATCTTGCCGACCAGTGGTTATTCAGCAGAAAAGTCTACCCGCAGGATGAAATTTGCAGCAACTATAAGGTCGAGCCTGGCGATCATCTTGTTGCCATTGGCAAAAAGCATAACGTGCCTTATCAGATAATTATGAGGATCAACAATATCACAGATCCCAAGACTCTGCGGGCAGGTGAGACTATCAAGGTCATCAACGGCCCGTTTCGTGCCGTGATATCCCGATCGACCTTTACCATGGATTTGTATGTCCAGAGTACTTTTGTCCGAAGTTTTAAGGTTGGCCTGGGCCGGCCGGAACACGAGACGCCTACCGGGAGATGGTGCGTGGAAACAGGCGGCAAGCTAATAGCCCCTCCCTGGAGGGACCCCGACACAGGAAGAATCTATCAGGCGAAGGATCCGGATTATCCTTTGGGCTCACGCTGGATTGCGCTGCAGGGGCTCGAGGGTGATGCCAAAGGCAGGAGGGGGTTTGCAATCCATGGAACAAAGAAAACCGATGAGCTTGGCACGCGAAGTTCGCGAGGATGCATTCGTATGAAGGATGAGGAAGTTGTAATGGTGTATGACTTGTTGATGCCAGAGTTTTCAGAAGTTGTGGTAGTTGAATAACAAATACCCCGGTCACTTCCGCCGACTAACGAGCATCGAAGCGAAGACAATCTTTTGATTGAGTTGTCGCTGCCGCATCGATCCACGCGATCGTACAGCGTCCGCATCGGCCGCATTACACGTCCACCCGCTGCCGCATCTACAAAAACTGCATCTTTGAAATGGCGGCCTGTACCTGTGTCCCCATTTCGTCAACAGCTCTTACTTCCGAGCGATTCTCATTGTCGATAGTATATCTGCAGGCAATTTTCCTTTTCGCAAGGGCTTATAAGAACAGAACTTTCCTCGTCAGTCTCCAATAATAGGGCGCTTGTCCGTCCGCTCGTGGTAATTTGCTTGAATTCAAACATGCTATCTGGTAAAATTATACTATGGCTTTCGATTAAGGGGGTTCAATACAACAATGTTATTGAGCAGTTGATAAAGTCATTCTGTCAATCATACAGACAGAAGATTCGTTTGGATGGGGGTGTCCGTTGAAGAGATCAAAAGTAAATGAGCGATGCTATATCCTGCTGCAGACCGGGGCGGCCAGCACGGCGATAGTCCTCGTGGCGGTTATTTGTCTTCTAACTCCGATCGTCGGGATAGCCGATATAAATGCCCGCCGGCAGGCATTGGGGCCGAACACAGCGACCGTCGAAACAGGCGCTCTTGCTCTATCCGGCTCGAATAAACATGAACAACGCAAGTTAGATGCCGACGCAAATGAGACTACAGCTAAGGTGGAGCAGACGCGAGAGTGGCAGACCGTTCAAATGCGCGTAACTGCTTATTGCCCCTGTGAGAAATGTTGCGGCAAGTACTCGGATGGAATAACAGCAAGCGGGCACAAAATAAGGCCCGGAGATGTCTTTGTCGCCGCCGACCGAGAATATGCGATGCGCACCGAGATGATTATCGCCGGATACAACAATTCAGAACCCGTTAAAGTTCTCGACAGGGGCGGGGCTATTAGAGGCGACCGCCTCGACGTCTTCTTTTACACGCACCAGGAGGCTCTGAATTGGGGAGTAAGATACCTCGATGTCAAAGTTCGCATTGATTGAACCGCCGATTAACATCAAACTCCTCCTTCGCACCCCAGGCAGCCGAGATGGTGATAAAGCAGTCGCTAAAAATGCTATATCAGCTATGACTTGGCGCTAACCCGGGTTTTTCATTAACCGCAGAGCACGCCGAGAGCGCTGAGAAAAAGGGAATTGTATGGCCTCATCGGTCTAATATAACAATAATCTTTGCATTCTCTGCGTGCTCTGGGGTGATGAATGCCGGTTAGGCGTCAGTTAAGCTCTTTGATATAGATATTGGCGAACTGTATGGGGTCGCCATGATGCTGGAGGGCGATGAGGCCTTTCTTGGGCATTCCGGGCAGTTTTGCTTCCTTGATAACCGTCTTGCCGTTGAGGACGACGGTCACCGTATCTCCGATCGCCGTAATGACAAACCTATTCCATTGGCCGGGGGAATTGTCGGCTTTGAGAAGCGGGGTCGCGGCCTTTCGCACTTCGGGCGGCATGTTCTTGTCCGTGCGGTATCCCCAAATCTCGCCCGATCCGCAGGGCCAGTTCCAGATATTGATCTGGCTATTGGAGGACCCGCGAATATAGATTCCGCTGTCGCCGGCGTCCTTGACTTCAACGGTTTTCGGCTTGCCTTCGGCGTCGACGGCCTCGCTGCCGTCAGGCAACATCACAGGCGCTTGCTGTGCCTTAGGCTCGCGAGGCTGTCGCCAATCGACAATAAGGGCGAAGTTCCCGAATTCCTCCTCCGTCCAGAGACTCTTATCGCCTTCGGCCTCGCTCTTGCCGTCGTAATCGAGGACCCAATCCTGAGACTGCCAATGTCCTTCGTCGCCCGGCTTGACCTTCCATCCGCGCAGGTCAACGCCGTTATAAAGTATCCGATACGGTTCAGCATTCTTTGCAACCATCTCGGCAGGCGGATTCGAGCTGGGTAATTGGTGAATGCGGATATTGCGATAAAGGACTTCGCCGCCTTCGGATTCTAAGCAGATATATCCTTTGCGAGGCTTGGCGTCATAAGCGCGTGTAACGACCTTTCCGTTCACCGCCAGGGCAATCGCGCCGTCGCGGCAGTCGAGGCGGTAATGGTTCCACTGGCCGGCGGGATTGCACCGTCTCTCGCTGGGCAGAGAGCGCATCCATCCGCTCGGATGGGGCTTATCGGGGCGCATAGTTGCGCCGTGAATGGCGAACACGTCGCCATGGCTGGTATAGTTCTCGGTATTTTGCCCGTCTAATATCTGGACTTCAATCGAGCGAGTGAACGGCTGGCCCGGCGCGGTGATCGGGTCCGAATGAAGGAATAGGCCCGCGTTGCCCATCGGCTTGGTGTGCTGCCATTCCAGCTCGAGGATGTAATTTTCATACATCTTCTCCGTCCGCATCACACCCGTGGGGATGCCCGTGCAAAAGATCATCCCATCTTTGACCGTCCAGGTCTGCGGCGCACAGTTGACGTTCACCCAGCCGTCCAGATTCTTTCCGTTAAAAAGCGGCACGAATTCTTCGTCGGCGCAAAGTCCGCTCTGCGCGGCGATCAACAGCACAACCAGCCCGCCCCAAATCGCCGGACCGACCTTTGTATTACTCATCGCATTAGCCCCTTCATAAATTCCTAATTTCCTTTGCTGCTTACAAGGTCCCCGAAAGGCCCGAGCAAGTCGTATTTATTCTGCCAAGTCGTGTACATTATACCGAGTGCGCCCGGCGTGCGATCCAGAGTTTCAAGCCATCCCTTCGGGTTTTCCAGTGTATCGCCGTCGTAATAAGCCCCCGCCAGGGTCTTGAAGCCTAAAGACGAGAAGAACTTTAAGCTCTCATTGCGCTTTTGGTAATACCAGCAAACAATGACGAGATCCTTTGGGGCATAATTCCACGAGCCCGCAAAGTCGCCGTCAACCAGATAGTAGTCGCCGTGGGCGTTGTGATTCGGATCGAGCATGTCCGACCACGTCAGAATCTCAGCTTGCGGATCGACCTTGCGGATAAGGCGAGCCTGCCTGGTTATGCAATCACCCAGAATCTGCCCCATAGTCATCCCGCGCTGTTTGCAGGCCGCACACCCGCCCCCGGCCCGGACCTCATCCATACTCAGAAGCCATTTCTTCGGTGCAAGATGCTCCTGAATCAACTCCGCCTGCCTGCCCCATATCTCATAAACCTTCGGCTCGGACATGCAGACAGTCACCTGCCCGTTGTTGACGCCCATACCGTGATAATAGCTCACCATCAATCGCTGGCCGTCCTTAATCCTTCCGCCCGGCAAGATCTTTATCGAAGGCCCATCGTGATCGAAACGAAAGTTGAGCCTCGGATCGCTTATGGCGGCGAAGTCACTGCCTTCTTCGCAGGTCGTGCCGGTTTGTTCGCTTTTTACTGTCACGGGCGTTCCATCCCGCCGGAGCACATTGACCAGGCCGACCTCCTCGACCGCAAGGTCATCCACCCAGAATCGCCCGGACTTGCCGCCCCAGGCGCCGAGATATAACCGCACCGTATCGAATTCGAGGCTGTTGAACCCCATAACGACCTTGCGCCAGTCTGAGGTTCCCGGCACTCTCGGGTCCCAGGGCGCCAAGCTCCGCCCATTCGCGGTCAAGACTTGTATCTGAAACGAGCCGGCCGGCTCAAGTGAATCCGTCTTGACGTAGCAGGTTATTCGATAACAGCGGTGCGGCCGGACTTTTATCTCCTGCATCACGCGCGCGTGGCCGTGCTCATACTTGCCGAAATTCTCGAATCGAAGCGAGGCCTTGCCGCTCTTGAAGACCTGCTTATCTGCAAACGAGACCTCGCCGGGCCTGTCGTGAAACCTATAGCCCGCCATTTGGTCGCCGCTGAATTCCTCGAATCCGCCGTTGATAATCTTCGCAGATTCATCCGGCACCAACCGGGCCTTGTCGCCTTCCACAAGGAACACGGCATTTCTAACGTGTATTCCGGCCGCCAGGTTCTTGTCGTAAGAGAGAATTGCGCCCCCGTATCCCGCCGAGAAGATTATCGGGATTATCTCAATGTTATTATCTTTGCAGATTCGCTGGACCTGCTCGAGCCTGGCAAGATAGTCGGCAGGCTGCTTATCAAGCATGTCGAGTCCAGCCGAAAGGACCATCCCATTGAGGCCGTGTTCGGAAGCCCTCTCAACTATCCCCTTTATATCAGCCACGTCGCTATCGGCCCGCAGCGACCGCGAGACATAGACCCAACGATAAGGATAGTCTTTGGCGGGGCACAGCGAACTCAACAGCCCCGCCAGAAATATGAGCATCGGCGGTTTCTTCATTGCGGCCATATTCGGTTCCTTATTCCAAGAAGAAGCGTCAACCAACATAATACCGCAACCGCCGGGCCAATAGCAACACGTTTTGCAGCAACGGCACGCCTGTAAATAGCGGCATTTTTTGTTTGACTTTTGCGGTCTGATGTGCATAATAGCGCGGACTGGAGGCTGCCTGCTGTGGTTGGGGCGGCTTTGGTGGCGAAAATAGAATTCTGAGAATTATTCAACGGAAGAAGGGAGTCTGAACCATGTCTATAAACCGCCGAACCTTTATCAGAACCTCTATCGCAACAGGCGCAGCACTGGCTTTCCCAAGCATCATAACCGCCGGTCGCGTCAAGACATATCGCACGGCTCTGATAGGCTCGGGCTGGTGGGGGATGAACATCGCCTCTGAGGCGATTGCCTCCGGCCGATGCAAGATGGTCGCCCTGTGCGACGTCGATCCGAGCCGGCTCGATGCCG